>JANWIO010000097.1 GCA_025449835.1 Vampirovibrionales bacterium | reverse complement strand
TAGAACCTTATCGGCACGAAAAACCTTTTATTATTGCGCTTCCTCGTGGTGGGGTTGTTGTTGGATATGAAGTGGCCAGGGCTTTAAAAGCCCCTTTAGATATTATTGTGCCCAGAAAACTAGGCGTCCCTTCACAACCTGAGCTCGGCTTTGGGGCTATTGCGCCAAATGGTGTTCGTATCCTAAACCGCGATATTATCCGATTGGTGGGACTTACAGAATCCGAAATTGAGAATGTGGCCGGCCAGGAAGTGAAAGAAATGGAACGACGGCTTCATCTTTACCGAGGTGATGTCCCCACACCTTCCCTTGAAAATCGAATGGTGATTATTGTTGATTATGGCATTGCTACTTGGATTACAGCCTTAGCCGCTATTCAGTCCGTTCGAAAACTGCACCCTAAAAAAATTATCCTAGCGGTCCCCGTCAGTTCACCTGAAACAATGGACTCACTCCGCACGAAGGTAGATAGCGTTGTTTGTGTTCAAACACCTTACGATTTTATGTCGGTTGGCACATGGTATCGCTCATTTCCACAAGTCACCGATGCAGAAGTAATTCAACTATTACAATTTTCAAAAGCAGAACACGCCAAAACAAGGTAACTGTAGTATTCAGGAGAAAATAAAATGCCCAAATCACCTGAAAAGATTCCAAATGAAGATAATGGAAAAGAAATTACAATTCCCCTGGGGCCTGTAACGCTTTACGCAACCCTCAAGATCCCCAATCAGGCCAAAGGCATTGTTCTGTTTGCCCATGGCAGTGGGAGCAGCCGATTTAGTCCCAGAAATCGGCTTGTTGCCCATGTTCTGCAAAACACAGGTCTCGCCACCCTTCTGCTGGATCTTCTGACCCCGGAAGAGGAAGAGGTGGATATATTAACGCGTCATTATCGATTTGATATTGAACTTTTGGCAGACCGCCTCGCCGGTGTGACATTTTGGTTAAAGCAAAATCCCGAAACCAGCCCCTTACAAATTGGATATTTCGGCGCCAGTACCGGTGCAGGCGCTGCGTTACTTGCGGCATCCAGGCACCCAGAACTCGTGAACGCCATTGTTTCCAGAGGGGGCCGACCAGACTTAGCCGGTAATGCGTTGAAGTTCATAAAGACCCCGACGCTACTCATCGTGGGTGGAAAGGATTATCCTGTGATCGAACTGAATCAGCAAGCCGCTCAGAAAATATCGGCTACCCAAAAACTGGTTGTTATTCCAGGGGCAACCCATCTGTTTGAAGAACCTGGAAAATTAGAACAATTGGCTGATTTATCGACCAATTGGTTTTCAAAATATTTAGTGGGCTCAACGGTAACACCACAATAGCCCCCTTAAGTTGTTACCCCAATGGTTTTACCACGATCCTTTGAAATTTCCTGAACCAATTCAACAACTTCTTGCATTCGATCATCTTTCAAAGCAATATCTGCCTGAGTAATAATCCCCACACACCGCGTTTCATCATCACAAACCGGTAACCTACGCACCTGATGCTCTTCCATCAAGGCCACTGCATAATGAATTTCATCGTCAGGTCTCACCGTAATGACGTGATTGACATGCCGAACACAATCCTTGATTTGGAGCTCTTCAGGGGTCTTGGTTGAGTTTTCCAATAAGCACAATGCAATATCCCGGTCTGTTACAATACCATGGAGAATTCCATCACCATCAACAATGGGAACAGCACCACAATTTGCCTGCTGCATAATACCCAATGCACATGTTAATGAATGATGCATCTCACAGACCTGTGGATTTGCAGTCATTACATCGCCAACAGATTGCATAGCTCCTCCTTATTTTGGGACTCCCCAAACTAAGTCGACGCGAGGCGTTCATGGCCTAAGATTGCATATATGATTAACCCGACCAAAGGTAAAAATAGGATCAATAAGATCCATAACACTTTTACTCCAGCCGTTTTGTGACTAGTTATCACATCGATAATCGCCCAAATATCTAAAATTAGGAGAACAATTCCGAAAAGAAATTGTACACCATGTATTAATAACATATTCCCATCCTCCGCTCTTTTATCCCCCGTGCTGTTTTACAGATGCTTCTCATGAATAAATTAAAACAATTCCATTATGAGAGATCTGAGAACAAAATAAATTGCCGACATCGAGGTAGCGCCCACAAAGTAAATAACCTCTGTAACACTGCCAGATTTATCGAACTTATCTTGTGCAGATAGAGGCATTCCTCAGAAAAAAGCGGATTACAGTAAACTTGTAATCCGCTCAATTTCAGCTAAAAGCCTTAATCGAAAATGGTTGTTCGATTAAAGCTGAACAGTGACTGCTTTAACCTCTGTATAGAGATCAAGGGCAGCGTGTCCCATTTCACGACCCCAGCCAGATTGTTTGTATCCGCCAAAGGGTAGTGCGGCATCAAAAATGTTGTAGCAATTCACCCAAACACTTCCAGCTTTGAGGCGTCTTGCTAAACGATGACCTTTACTAATATCCCGTGTCCATACAGCCGCAGCCAAACCATACACCGTATCATTTGCAACAGGTGTAATTTCTTCGGGATCTTCAAAAGGCATTGCTGTCACAACGGGTCCAAAAATTTCTTCTTGAACCACTTTCATATCATGGCGGGTATTCACCAGAACTGTTGGCTCAACAAAATACCCCGTGTCACCGATGCGTTTCCCACCGGCAACAGCTTTAGCACCTTCTGACAAGCCAGACTGAAGATATTCACAGACTCGGGTTAATTGGTCATGAGAAACCAACGGCCCCATTTGCGTTTTGGGATCCAGGCCATGGCCGACTCTGATTTTTTGAGCATATTTTGCAACGCCATCAATTACGTCATCAAAGATTTGTTTGTGAATATAAAGACGTGAACCAGCGCAACAGCATTGGCCGTGGTTAAAGAAGATGGCATTTGCAGCACCCGGGATGGCTAAATCCAAATCGGCATCTTTTAGAACAATATTGGGAGATTTACCACCCAACTCTAAAGTTACCTTCTTCAGGTTGCTCTCTCCGGCTGCCTTCACAATTAATTTGCCCACTTCTGTTGAACCGGTAAAGGCGACTTTATCAACATCAGGATGGCTTGCTAACGCAGCACCAGCGGTTTCACCAAAGCCGGTGACGATATTGACAACGCCATCAGGATAGCCAGCTTCAAGAATCAACTCTCCTAAACGCAGTGCGCTTAATGGTGTTTGTTCAGCAGGTTTTAAAACAACAGTACATCCTGTTGCCAGGGCTGGCCCAAGTTTCCAGGCTGCCATGAGAAGCGGGAAGTTCCAGGGGATTATCTGCCCCACAACCCCGACTGGCTCACGAAGCGTATAGGATAAGAATTCGGCACCAGGCGCATAAGGCACTGAAATGGGAATGGTGTTACCTTCAATTTTTGTTGCCCAACCGGCCATGTAGCGGAAGAGATCAACAGCCAGGGGAACATCTGCAAAACGGGCAACAGAAATTGGCTTACCATTATCAATGGTTTCCAATTCCGCAAACTCATCTAAATTTTGCTCCAACAGATCAGCCAATCTCCAGAGCAACCGGCCTCTTTCAGAAGGCGTCATTTTGGTCCAGGGGCTATCTTCAAAAGCTTCTCGAGCAGCTCGAACAGCACGCTCGATATCTTCTCTTTCACCCTCTGCAACACGACCAACGGTTTCACCAGTGGCTGGGTTCACAACCTCAAAGGTTTTACCCGACGCTGCATCAACCCATCGACCATTGATGAGCAATTGACGCGGACGGCTTAAGAACCGGCTCACTGTATCACTAATTCTGTAACTTTCCACTGTGACAGTCATGATATAAGTACCCCCATTACTAATCATACAAATGAATACTTGCTCAATAAAGGCTTGTATCCACTATCACTTTCCGTGAGACAGGCCTCGCTGTCAAGGCTTAACTACTGGGGTTAAAACCATACGGAAAAACAAGCTTATTAACTCATGTCAGCTTAAAAAACATGGTGAAGCCTCAGTTTGGATCAAATCAAAACAAGACTTAAAAAATTTAAAATGTCGCCTCTCCGAAGACAAGCACACCGAAAAGCAAACGATAAACATAAACCATTCATCTCTCATCACGTACTTTCAATTGAACGTTATATTTCTTTACAAAATGATATCAAACGCAAATTGGTTGTTTTTATATTTTTAGATAGGAAATTATGTTTCGCTTACTCATGGAGAAAATGTGATGGTCTCAACAAATGGATTAAATCCCGTCCAAACCACGGGAAATACAACTCAAACCCCGCAAACCCAAGATAATCAAAACACAGCACCTGCAATTACGTTAGGGTCGCAAAATGCAATACAAACGGATACTGCAAGTTTTAGCGTAATACCTGGTAGCACCAGTAATACAAACTCCACATTAAATACCAGTAGCAGTTCTAGCCAACAGGTGCTTCAAGCCTTGGAAACCGCACTGGCCAGTTTAACAGAAATCTTGCAAAATTTAATTGCAAAAAAAGCAGGTCAACAACCTACGGTATCCTCTACAATATCGCAACCTGTAGCAACCTCAACGACTGCAACAACAGATCCTGCAGTAGCCACACCTCCAGCAACGGATCCCAGCATACCAACTGGTGTGGCACCGGTTACGCTGCCGCCTGATACAACTTCAACGGCAGCAACAACGACAGATCCGTCAGTCTCACCACTGGCAAATGATCCAAGTATACCGTCCGGTTTAACACCATTGACGTCAACAACTGATCCGTCAGCCTCACCACTGGCAACGGATCCGAATATACCGTCTGGTTCAACACCTTCCACGAATAATTCGCAACCATCTCAATCCACAGATCCAACCCAAATACCCCGTGTCACCCTTCTACCACCCACCGGACAATTGTATCTGAATAATCCAAACCCAGATATACCAGATCCAGGAACTGGTGCAGCATCCATCGGGATTACTGCAGATGGCACGTATCAATATCATGCTGTTGGGCAAACAGCTGGTTATAATCAGGCAAAAGCATTAGCCGGAGATTCATCACCTCAGGCAGAAGGCCTCGTTGCGGGGAATGGCCAATCGTCTTTCGACTTACAAAATGCTTTAAATCCCAACAGTAATTCGGATCAAATGACGCTCGCCCTGGATCAGCTTCAAGGGCCACGAGATAATAATTATTTTCCAGGCGTGAATGACTTTAATTCAAACGTCACTTTCAATAAAAATCCGGATGGCACCACCACTTTTGCTTTCCATGGCACCACAACAAACCGTATTGCAACCGATCCCCCATCGATTGATGTGGCCCCAACGGTTATTCCAGCAGTGCCCTCAGATAACGATCTGAAACACTGGCAAGTGACGGGTGCGGATGGAAATGGCATAACCTATAAAGGTCCAGATGGTACCCTTTGCGAAGTCGGCAAATCGGCAGATGGCAAATCGTCGTATAAAAAAATCACACCTGCGGGTAGCAATGTAAACGCCATCTATAATTACGCCAATGGACAACTTACGAGCACTAAAATTCAGGTTAACCAAGATTACAATGCAAAATTATTTGTTACTTTTGGGGCTGATGGAACGGTAAGTGACATTGAAACCATTGGCCAAGATGGTCGGGATCTCCATTGGAACACCACACCGGTCCCGGTATCAATCCCTCCTGTGGCAATTGCTGCAGCGGATACTTACCTCAAACCAGCTGGTACCGATCCGTCAGCAGTGACGATCATTCCGCCACCAGGACAATAAAAACAATATTTTTCAGTTTGAAGAAGCAGGTTTTTATAATCTGCTTCTTCATTTTTGGCAATTGGGATAGAATTTACCAAGAGATCAACTCGCTAGCGAAGCAATTTACGATATGATGGTAAAGCAACCAGCCTGTTATTGTTTAAATTTAAAATGAGAAATGCGTTATGAAACTATCTATTTTTCAGACCCTGATTTTGTCCCTTACCATTGTCGCCTTGGGAGCCATGACCTTCCAAGGTTGCGCCATTGCAAAGTCAAAATTCAAACTCAGCCCCAAGCCCTTAGAAGAAAATATGGTTGTTAACACATCTGGCTTAAAATGGAAGGATGATGTTGTTGGAACGGGGGCTGTCGCAGAATCCAAAGAATTGGTAACCGTGAACTACGTTGGGACACTCTATCCTTCAGGCCAACCATTTGACAGTTCCATTGCCCGTGGCGAACCCTTTCAGTTTCGGCTAGGTGTTGGCCAGGTGATTAAAGGATGGGATGAAGGTGTCGCAGGAATGCATGTTGGTGGAAAAAGAACTTTAATAATACCGCCCGATATGGCCTATGGAGACCGTGGTGCGCCGCCGGTTATTCCGCCCAATGCAACGCTCAAATTCGAAGTAGAACTTTTAGGAGTGAACCAACCCAAATAACAATCACCCTATTCTTCAAAACAATTAACGACTTAAAAGCCCCTTTCTCTAAAACAAAGGGGCTTTTAAAATGCTTAATTTGATAGATAAAATTATCGTTTTGAGAATTGTGGTTTTTTGCGAGCACCGTGATGACCGTATTTTTTTCGCTCTTTTTCACGAGGATCTCGGGTTAAATACCCTTCATCACGTAATGCTTTGGATTGATCCGGCATCAACTCAACCAAAGCTCTAGCAATCCCTAAACGAATTGCACCAGCCTGGCCAGCCTTACCACCACCATGGGCTTTGACCAATACATCGTATTTTTCTTTAACGCCTGCACTAACTAAAGGTTGTTCAGCATGAATCACCAAAGATTTACGCAATCCAAAATATTCATCGGCAGTTTGGTTGTTTACCAAAACTTTGCCAGAGCCTTTAACCAACCGTACACGAGCAACAGCGGTTTTCCGACGTCCTGTGCCACGAGTACCTTGTTGTGGATATTCCATATTACTTCACAACCTCCAATTCTCGATATAGTTCCGGCTTTTGTGCGGTATGAGGATGCTGATCATCCGCATAGACATGCAATTTCCGAATTTGGTCTCTTCCCAAGCGTGTATGCGGAATCATACCCCATACAGCGGCTTCAATAACCTTCGCCGGAGATTTTGCAAGCAGATCTTGAAAATTAATGACTCTTAAACCACCTGGATAACCTGTGTTACGGTAATATTTTTTATCTGTTGTTTTCTTACCGGTAACAACAACATCTTTTGCATTGATAACAACCACAAAGTCCCCGGTATCGACATGCGGTGTAAATTCGGGTTTGTGCTTTCCTCTCAGCAAGGTGGCAACCACCGTTGCTAAGCGCCCCAGGGTTTGGCCTTTGGCATCTACAACAAGCCATTTACGCTCAAGTTCAAGAGGCTTTGCGGAGTATGTTTTTTTCATGATGACTGGACTCCTGTACTATCTGATTTAAATTTGTAACATAAACATCGTTTTGAAAAAAGTCCCATGGCTTAGGATATTGAACTGCCATTAAAGATAAACCTTGCGGATAAGCTGCAGGACCCGCCATTTGACGATCTCTTTGGTCTAAAACCCTTGGAATATCCTGGGGTGTAAAATCTTTACCAAGCCCAATCTGGATGAGAAGCCCCATAATATTCCGAACCATTTTGTAAAGAAAGCGGTTCGCAACAATATCAAAAACCACATATTCGGCTTCCTGGTGTATGCGGCTATGAATCACATGACATCTATTGTTTTTTATCTGAGACTTGGGGCACTTAAAACTTTGAAAATCATGCTCTCCCAAAAAGAGAGAAGCACCTTCTTTCATCAGGTTTACATCTAAGGGATGACGAAGCCATACAGCATCTTGGCGCATCCACACAGACCGAACAGGATGATTAAAAAGACGATAACGATACCAACGCCATTGTGCCGAAACAGTAGAATGGAAATCAAAATCCGGCACGAACACCCCAGCTTTTACAGAAACACTGCTCGGTAAGACTGCATTTAAGCTACTCACCAAGTCGGGAATCTCCTTTAAATTATCCATCGTTGTATCAAAATGCCCAACTTGGCCTAAAGCATGCACTCCCGCATCTGTCCTCCCTGAAAAATTAACGGAGGTATGGGGAATGTGAAGTTCAGAAAGTGCATCTTGAAGCGCTTCTTGAACCGTATAAGCATTATTCTGAATCTGGCACCCCGAAAAGGAGGGGCCAAAATACTCCAGCAGCAGGGCAATGCGCTGCTGCTGAAGATTTAAATCATTATCACACGGTATACTCATGAAATTCCCTGGAAATGGGTTTCTCCCTTATTCTGCCAGTTGAATAAGCGCCATTGAGGCGGCATCACCTCGACGTGGAGGGAGTTTAATAACACGGGTATACCCGCCATTACGCTCTTGAAATTTGGGTGCAATCGATTTAAAAAGCCGACGTAAAACGGTTTCAGAAATCGTTTTGCCAGACTCTGTTGTCATCAGCTCACCCGTAGGATGATTATAGACCAGACGAGCAGCTTGACGCATTGCATGCACATCACCTTTTTTACCCAGCGTGATTAAATGGTCGGCCACTTCTTTTAGCGCTTTGGCTCGGGCTAAAGTGGTTACAATTTCTTGATTTTTAATAAAGCTCGTTGCCAGTGTACGGATTAAAGCATTCCGTTGATCCGCTGCTTTGCCCAAATGATGTTTTTTCCGTCTGTGTCTCATGATTAATGTCCTTCAGGATAGCTTTCTCTTGGCTTACTACATTACAACTTCTTCTTCAGGATTGGGTTTAAGGTCCAATCCAAAAGCTCTTAGTCGCTCAATCACTTCGTCTGCTGATTTTTTACCAAAGTTTTTGATGTTCAGCAAATCATTTTCAGACTTGATCAGCAACTCAGAAATAGAGTTAATATTGGCACGCTTTAAGCAGTTAAAGGCTCGAACGGAAAGTTCCAAATCTTCAATGGTGATATTGGGCGCTTTGGTTTCGGTTTCCGTTTCTTCTGGCTGTGGCTGTGCAACCAGTTTTGGAATTCCTGAAAGAGACGCCAATGGCAATAAATGCTCAATTAAGAGATTAGCCGACCGGCTTAATGCCTCTGCAACCTCGATACTGCCATTCGACCACACTTCAAGAATGAGTTTATCATAGTCTGTTCTTTGCCCAACACGAGTATCTTCCACCGTGTAAGCAACTCGTCGAATCGGCATAAAGACAGAGTCAATGGGAAGTACATCCACTGGAACATTGGTTCCTGTGGCGGCAGGCACATAACCTTTACCACTTTCTACGGTTAAATCTGCGTGGAAACTTCCGCCTTCAGAAAGGGTGCAGATTAAGCGATCCGGGTTAACCACTTTGACATCTGGCGGCAAATTAATATCACCTGCAAAAAGAGGTCCTGGTTTATCCGCATCAATTCGTAAATACTGGGTTTCTTCGGTCAGATTTTTAATCACGATACCTTTTAAATTCAGAATGATATCCATCACATCTTCTTTAACACCAGGAATTGTGGTGAACTCGTGGCTAACGCCTTCAATCCGAACAGCAGTAATTGCAGCGCCCGGCAAGCTCGAAAGCAAAACTCTCCGAAGAGCGTTTCCCAAGGTGATACCATAGCCTCTTTCTAAAGGCTCAATAACAAATTTTCCATAAATAGATCCATCAGAATCAGTGGTTGTGTTGACACATTTAATATTTGGTTGGTGTTCCATCGGGTTTCAAAACTCCTCTATAAAAATGTCTTATCCAGGGGACTAAGGGAATTAGGACCAGTTTAAGCGATTAACGTGAGTAGTATTCAACAATGAGGGCTTCTTTTAAGTTTGCATCAACGTCTTCACGTTCAACTTTTGCATTCACCCGAATGGCGCAGTTATCACGATCAACATCCAGCCATCGAGGTGCAGGCATAGTCGAACCCTCAGAAAATTGTTTAATCAACTCTTTACTCTTATCTTTCGGCATGATAACGTCGCCGATTTTAATCTGATAAGAAGGAATATCAACTTTTTGGCCGTTCACAAGAAAGTGGCCGTGACGAATCAACTGCCTTGCTTGTGCCCTTGAAGGAACAAGGCCAGAGCGATAAACAACGTTATCAAAACGAGCTTCCATCAACTGAAACATAACAGTGCCTGTTACACCAGACATCCCTGAAGCTTTCTCATAATATTTACGGAATTGCTTTTCTAATAAGCCATACATCCGTCTTACTTTTTGTTTTTCACGAAGCTGAAGGGCGTATTCTGAAAGTTTTTTTCGAGCTTGCCCGTGTTGACCAGAGGGGTATGGTTTTCTGTCCAGGGTACATTTTGCGTCACAACGACTCCCTTTCAAGAAAAGCTTTACACCTTCATTTCGACATAGCTTACATACAGATTTTCGATATCGTGCCAAGAGTAGTACTCCTCGTTTTTAATCTCGCTTCTTAAACTCGACGACGTTTGGGTGGACGGCATCCATTGTGTGGAATCGGGGTAACATCCTTAATCAAGGTAATTTCAAGCCCAGCGACCTGAAGCGCCCTAATCGCTGTTTCCCTGCCACCACCAGGACCACTGACATAGACGCGAACAGAACGCATACCTTGCTCAATGGATTTCTTGGCAACATCTTCTGCTGCGGATTGTGCAGCAAACGGTGTGCCTTTGCGAGCGCCTTTAAAACCACAAGCGCCTGCACTAGACCATGCAATAACGTTTCCCTGTGGATCAGTGGACGTAACAATACTGTTATTAAAAGTTGATTGAATATGAACAACGCCTTGCAGAACGTTCTTTTTCTCTTTGCGTTTGGTTTTGCCTTTATCTTTTGGTTTTGCCATGGTTTACTATGCTTTCTCCACTGTATTCTTTAATTCTAGCCAGCTTTTTTTCTAACCGGGGTTGCACGTCTTCCACGCCGTGTCTTTGCATTTGTCTTGGTTCGTTGACCACGACAAGGAAGTTGTTTCCGGTGCCGAGTTCCACGATAACAGCTAATTTCCTGAAGACGTTTGATATCCATCCCCACTTTTCGGCGAAGATCACCTTCAACCTGATAATTACGTTCAATTTCTTCCCGTAAGCGGTTAATATCATCTTCTGTTAAATCATCAGACCGTTTCTCCGGATCAATACCTGTTGAAGCAAGAATTTTCTTACTACTCGACAAGCCAATGCCGAAAATATACGTCAATGCCCAAAGGAGTTTTTTGTTTCGAGGGAGGTCTACACCAACAATCCGT
>JANWIO010000096.1 GCA_025449835.1 Vampirovibrionales bacterium | reverse complement strand
CGTGTCGCCCCGCAGATCACCAGCACCACCCCGTGGAACAGCTTGTTATAACTAATCTTGGGTAGCCCGACTGTGCTTCGGACTCGTTGGTGACGGAACTGTAAAGGGCAGCCCCTGAGCTCCCCGACTTTGTCTTAATCAACCCAACCTTAAGTTAGCAATAATGCCATTTTAATTTTGGCTTAAAAGTGAATAAAGATGCAAGGGCTTGACAAATTTTAAAACATAAACAACTTTTACTTCTGTCGATCATGATTAATTTATTTAAACCTTCTCAAAACACTTTTTTGACATTGGTCTCTTAAACGATGCCATCTGGTGTATCTAAACCAAGGCACATAACCCATATGGAGACTCAAAACACATTGGTTTTAAGTCTCCAAAAAATTTAAATTCAATCTCAAGAATGTTTATTGAAACATACTGGATAAATTCGATTGAATATAATTTTTAATTCCATTTAATAGATCATTCAAAGAAGGGGTACCTGAAGAAGACGACGTTATACCTTGCTGTTGGATATCCGTCGCCGTTACATCCTGCGGATTCCCATCTCTGGCAGCGACAGCTTGAATATCCTGCTGATTAATCGTTGCATTGGCTGGAAATGGACCAACCATCCCAGATGCAGAATAGAATTCGCCAAAATTATTCAGCATAATATTACTGATATCTGCCTTTTTCTGCAAGTCATCGCCAAACGGTTTCAAGAAATCATTGAACTGCGGCATCGATTGACCAAAAAATTGTCCAATCATATTAAAAAACTGGAGATTTTGATGAATCTGTTGATTATAGGTTGTTAATTCCTGTTTATCGACTTGCCCATCAGGACCTGAATAAAACGGATTTCCCAAAACACCATTTTGGGGCGTACTTCGGGTATCGGCTTCCTGTAGTACCTGTAAATAATCCTGGGTACTATAGGTCTTAATCGGGGGGTTAATCGGGCAATTTGCCGAAGAGACTGTTGTTGCTGCCATAACTTTCCGACCTCCTAAACTCGGATTTCCTAATCATATCTTCAAACAAAACATTAATAATTTCTAAATATATAAAAACAAATTAACAATCGTTTGATGACACTCTGTTAACTTTTATGAAGAAACTTCTCAAAACGCTCATGGTGATTTATTGGTTTCGACCAAGTCTGTTGCGCAGGGCCTATTCCTGCCCAGCACCGCCCCTATTTTTCTATTGGGGCTTCACCCCAAACCCCATTAATTGGGCTAATTCTACTTCAAAAGATTATAAAAATTGAATTAAAGACAACACTTATAAAATTAGTTAGCTTCCCGCTGGGCTCTTCCACGTTCTATCGCATGAAACGCTTGAATAAAGCGCTCATCTTTCATCATTTGCTCAACAGTTAAAGGCATTTTTTGGCGCCAATTGGGATATTTAACAATTTCATAGGGACGAGCTTTTCCTTTTTTGGGTTTATAAACCTTGTGCTTGGCTTCACTTGTCCCTGGAATATTCACCTGTTTAACCATCCCAAGGATGTCTTCCAGTTGAATTGCCAAAAGCTTGGATTTCACCTGTCCCATATATTCTTGTAAAGCCAGCATAAATTGTGTGTATGGCTGGCTTGCCACCATACCGTTTTGATTCAAAATATGTTTCGAAAAGGATTGCCGCATCGAATCCAGGGTTATCCCTGGATTGAGCATTTTTTTCGCTTGAAGAACCTCAATTATCTTTTTCAGCGTATCCGCTTCATCTTGTTTGGCACGGTCCATCTCTGGCGAATGAACGTTGTATTGCTCCGCCATGGTCTTCCAAAACCATTGAGTCACCATACCGGCCAAAGTCGAACTGTCATGAAGGCTAAAGGTTGCTAAAGCATCTTCCTGATACTCTTGGGGTTGCTTAACCGGTTGACCCGACTGTTGGTAATTTTTCTCCCACCGCCCCACTTTATAGGAAAGTAGGCGCCATTTTTTCAGAATCTCCGGTAATCCTTCAGGTACCGTTCCCAAATCTTCTCCAATCACAATACATTGGTTCCGATGGCTTTCCAGCGCAATAATCCCCAGTAATTCTTCGACTTTATTTTTGACATACAAGCCATGACGAGAATCTCGTGGGTTTTTAGGGTTGGGTAAAATCCAAAAAAGGCGATTCAGCCCCAAGGTGTGATCAATGCGAAGAATACCGGCATGGCGCATACTGGCCCGAATCAATTCAATAAAAGGCTGGTAAGCCACTTGACGGAGTTTATGCGGATTAAAAGGTGGTAAGCCCCAGTTCTGACCTGCTGGTCCTAGCTGGTCTGGCGGTGCCCCAATGGAAACATTCATGGCTAATAAATCTTGGTGACGCCACGTATCAAAACCACCGCGCTCTGCCCCAACGGGCAAATCCAAGTAAAGTCCAAGAGGTAAACGTGATGGGGCGCCTTGCGCATTCACCTGGCCTAATTGCAGCTCGGAGATCCACTGTAAAAATTGATAAAAAGTTTTTCGTTCATTGGATTCTGGATGCGCAGAAACTTCTGCAATCGTTGAATTTTGGGGAGATTGAAATTTTTGAGGCCAATGAAACCAGGGTTTCCCACGATGTTGTGCCTGAAGGGTTTGAAAAACAGCAAACTGTTCCAATAATTCACCGGATTTTTCGCAGTATTTTTCAAAATCACTGTACTGCGGCGTCTTTTTCATCGTCATAGTGAAAAAATCAAAAAGCGCTTCTAATGTTTTGAGTTTTATGGACGCCACGGCGTCGTATTGAACCCATTTGGAGTTCACCGCAAGCTTAAGGTGCTTTTGGTACTCGGGATTAGCCAATAAAATTTCAGCTTCTGGCGTTTTTTTCCACTTGTCGTATCCAGGAACAGCAGTAACATCAACATAAAGCGGATTTAAAAATAACCGACTCGTTGGTGAATAAGGACTTGCAACATTGGGATAAACCAAATTTGGAGTTGATAAAGGATTTAACCCAACATACGCCCCACCACATGACCGAATCCAGGAGGCAAAGTTTTTTAAAGTGGTAAAGTCCCCAATACCTTGATAACCAGGCTCCTTACTGGGGTCACTGGTAAGTGAATACAGTTGCACCGTGGGTCCCCAAACCTTGCCCATATTCTCCGGCAGATAGGTTTGAGAGGGTGTAATAATCAAGCGACTCACCGTCAAAGCCTTACCCGTATAAGGATCTTGCAGAGCCAAATCGTAATAGCCTTGTTTTAAGTCATTTTTATCGAGATCTTCAAGTGAAAGCAGGTAACGATGATACGTTTTGCCTTCAATAACCCGTGAATCATGAGGATTCATATTTTTCAGGTTCAATTGGCCAGTTGTCACATGGCCATCTTCGGCCAAAAGCTGCCATTGAATGGGTTCTGTACCAACTGTCTCAGGAAGGCTCACTTCCACAGACAAGCCCGATTTTAAGAGATCTTCCTGGCGTTTCACCAGTACGGGCTCAAGCCCCTGGGTCCACTGGGTATTGGCGAATCTTTCTTGTGCCCGCTCAATGCCTTGGGTCGTCTCCAAATCGTTGGGTGCCACCCCCATCTCAATTAACAAGCCTTTTAAGGTTTCAGGGGTGGGTTCTGGAAAGTCTGGGTGAAAGCTTTGTAGTTCAATGCCATAATCAGCCGCTAAGTCTCTTAATGCCTTATCTTTATCTTGGCTTGTGTTTCCAAACCGGACCTCATCCAGTTTTGGGGATTCCGAAACGGAATCACTTTGTTTTTGTCCATTTTGGGGGGGCTGTTTCGACGATGGGAGGGACTTGGAGGACGTAACTCTAATTGACATAGCACCAAACTTCCTTTTACACGGACCTCATCACAACATACTGAAAGAGAAAAAACACGAATTCCCTTAAACCGAGCCTTAAAACCTCATTCAACACCATGGGTTTATAAATGATAATTGCGTTTTTTACAAATTTTGATTACCAAAACTATCTCATAAAAGAACAGAAAATCAAAAACAAAATGGTCCCATCAAACCGGCTTCATCGATGGATGACGGTGGGGCTTAAAACATCGCGTAAGGTATCGATCTGTGCTTTGATATCAAAATGATGGTTCCCGACAAATAAGCCAAAGGCATCAATTCGCTCGGCATTGGGTAAAGCACCATGAATTTCATAATCAAACCACTTGATCACTTCATTTTTCGTAAAATTCCCCGCCACAATCGGCCGACACTCAATATTATTGTCTGATAGCCGTTGAACAACCTCTCCACGCTTTAAAGAAGAGTCAGGGCGAATCACCAGCGAAAATCCAAACCAGCTACTCTCCCCAATCTCCTGTTGAATCAGAAAATCCGAATGTTCCCCAAGCTGTTGCTGAAAATAAGCTGCATTTTGACGCCGTTTCTCAATCATCATGGGTAACTTTTTCAGCTGCTCAATTCCAATGGCAGCATTTATTTCACTGGGACGTACATTATACCCTGGTAAAACGAACTTAAAAGACTCCTCAAAGGGGTCATCGCTCTTAATACCCGTCACTTTATTGTGCTTGGGCAAATGCCGAGTCCATCCATGAGAACGAAGGGACAATAAGAGATGATAAAACTCCTCATCATCCGTCACAATGAGGCCCCCTTCCATCGTGGACATATGATGGCTAAAAAATGTACTAAAGGTTCCCATTACCCCATAGGTTCCGGCTTGTTTGCCTTCAAAAACAGCCCCTAGAGATTCACAATTGTCCTCCAACAGCCTCACGTTTTTGCCCTGCAACAACTTTTTAATCGCCGCAAAATCGTTGGGGTTTCCCAAAAGATTCACGCACATTACCAGACGGGTTTGGTCTGTAATGGCATCTGCAAGGGCTGACAAGTCATAATTTAACGTGTTTAAGTCAATATCAACAAACTTCAATTTTAAGCCGTACTGATGAAGGGGATAATAGGTTGTTGCCCATGAAACAGCGGGAACAATCACCTCATCACCAGGCTTTAAAGGATTTTCTGAACAAAAAAACAGTGCTGCTACTGCCAATAGATTTGCAGAAGAGCCGGAGTTAACCATAACAGCGTAACGACTCCCCACATCGTTAGCAAAACGTTCTTCAAATTGCTGCACTAATGGCCCCATGGTGTACATGCCCGTTGCAAGAACATCCTGAATCGCTTTGATTTCAGAATCGTCCCAAGTCGTACTAGCGAGAGGATACAGGCTCATAGCAATGACTTTCCTTTTGTTCCAGATAAAATTGATAGGTTTGACGAATGCCTTCTTCCAGCGTTGTTTTGGGTTGCCAGCCCCAGGCTGTCATCTTTTCAACCGAAACAAGCTTCCGCTGCATTCCCACCGGTTTTGTTTTGTTGTGCACCAATTTCCCTTGGAAATCCACCATACCCGAAATCGTTTCATAATACTGATCAATGGTATAGTCCACACCCAAGCCCACATTCATCAGGGGTGGCAATGACTCAAAGCGATTTAAAGCTTCGATAATACAATCGGCTAAGTCACCCGCATACATAAACTCCCTGCGGGCTGTACCATCGCCCCAGATTTCAACCGAATCCTCCTGATTCACCATGGCCTGGTGTGTTTTATGAATGACAGCCGGGATCATATGGGAGTGCTGCGGGTCAAATTTGTCCCAACGCCCATATAAGTTACACGGAATGAGGGTTTTATACTGAAATGCCGGTTCTGTTGCTGATATATATTGGCATAATTTTGCCCCCACGATCTTGGCCAAGGCATACCCCTCATTGGTGGGCTCCAAAGGGCCGGTTAAAATCATGTCCTCAGTCAGTGGCGTTGCAATATCCCGTGGATAGAGACAAGAGCTTCCTAAAAATAAAAGCTGACTGATACGAGAGGCTTTTGCAGCCAAGATAATGTTTTCCGCCATGGCAAGATTTTCAACCAAGAATTCAACCGGCTGTGCCATGTTCGCCTGAATTCCGCCCACTCGCCCGGCGGCATGAACGATCAAATCGGGCTTGGTATTGTTGAGGTAATATAAAACCTGTTGGTAATCCAACAAATCTAAGTCTTGATGAGTAGGTGCCAAGAACTCAAACCGGGCAGCGTTGGGATGCTCTAAAATATTGCGTCCCACCATTCCAGATGCACCGGTTAAAAAGATTTTCATCATGTTTCCTTTCAAAAGCAAATTATGGCGTGGCTAAAACCGATTCCCTGATAATGCCTTCGGCTTTTAAATCACTGTCCACCATCATCTTTACCAGTTCTTCAAAGTGCACCTTGGGCTGCCATCCTAGCTTTTGCTTGGCCTTGGATGCATCTCCTAACAAAATATCCACTTCAGAAGGGCGATAATACCGGGGATCAATTTCGATATATTGTTGCCAATCCAAATTAACATGTCCAAAAGCAGTATCGAGGAAATCTCCAACGGAATGGGTTTCACCCGTGGCAATGACAAAATCCTCCGGTTTATCTTGTTGAAGCATCAACCACATGGCTTCCACATAATCTTTTGCATAGCCCCAATCCCGCTTTGCATCCAAGTTACCCAGATAAATTTTATCTTGTTTTCCGGCTAAAATCTTGGCCAAGCCTCGGGTAATCTTACGAGTCACAAAGGTTTCACCACGACGTGGGGACTCATGATTAAATAAAATGCCATTACAGGCATACAAATCATAGCTTTCCCGATAATTAACCGTTAACCAATAGGCATACACCTTGGCGCAAGCGTAAGGGCTCCGAGGATAAAATGGGGTTTTTTCCGATTGCGGCACTTCTCGCACTATGCCAAAAATTTCACTAGAGGAGGCTTGATAAAACCGGGTTTTAATCTGGGTTTCCCGAATAGCATCCAAGAGCCGAAGGGTACCTAACCCGGTAATTTCACCGGTATACTCAGGAATATCAAAACTCACTCGAACGTGGCTTTGCGCCCCGAGATTATAGATTTCATCTGGCTGAATCTTTTCTAACAACCTGGAAATATTAGACGAATCAGACAAATCACCATAATGGAGAAAAAAGTGGACATTACTCAAGTGAATATCTTTGTATAAATGGTCGATACGGCCGGTGTTAAAAGAGCTAGAACGACGTATCAGCCCATGAACTTCATAGCCCTTATCGAGCAAAAGCTCTGAAAGATAAGAACCATCTTGGCCAGTGATTCCTGTGATAAATGCCTTTTTACGCATCCACTTTTGTCCTTCGCTTCGTACTGATCCACTTTTAGAAAATGTCTTCCTATTCTACAATAACCAATCCAAGCACACCAAATCACATCGTTTATTCTGTCGCACAAGGATGTTTTTGTTTACGGTGTGAATAACCGTTAGCATCCAGCAATATTAAGGCGATACTGAAATTGTTTGCGGCAGTGGATCAGTAAGCGCTTCAGTGATATACGCCTGCTCAACCAGATTTTTAACCTTCTGGGTTTCCCCTTTTTTTGCAATCAGCAAGGCATTTGGCGTATCGATAATGACCAGATCATCCAGGCCAATGGTTGCAATGATTCGCTTTGATTGATTCATAATCAAGCTATTAGAGGTATCCAGCTCTAAAACATCTCCCAGGAGAACATTATTGTTCTGGTCCTTCTCGAAGCACTCATAAATACTATCCCAACACCCCACATCCGACCACTGAACCGCCAGAGGGATGACAACTGCATTTTGAACGTGCTCCATCACCGCATAATCAAAAGAAATATTAGGCATCTGGGCAAAAACGGCATACAGCGCTTCATAATCTAAAGACATCAGCTCGTTGATTTCCGGGGCATACTTCTCAAGAGCTTGATATAGCGAGCGTAGCGTAAAGGCAAACATCCCTGAATTCCACAAGTGTTGGCCACTGGTCACAAATTCGGTCGCAGTCTTTACATCAGGCTTTTCGGTAAATTGTGCAATCTCAAAATAAGTATCCGTTCCAACATTCAGGTTTAAATCTTGCTCTCCCTGAATTTTGATGTATCCGTAACCGGTTTCAGGACGGGAGGGAACCACTCCAAAAGTCACCATCAAACCTTGACGAGCCAGTTGTTCGGCTAAACCCATTTGCGCCCATAATTCTGGCGTGGCTTCTAAACGATGATCCGAGGGGAGTAACAGCAGCACATCATCCAGGGTTGCGCCTTGAACCTCTTGTGCATATTTTGCAGCCAAAGCAATTGCAGGGGCTGTATTACGTCGAACCGGTTCAGTAATAATGTTGTTGGGCAGTATTTTATCAATCTCCAGAAGTTGCTCCTGCACCAGATTTACAAAATCGGCATTTGTAACCACAAATAAATCGTTAATGATGGCAGACTGATGCAGGCGTAGGATGGTTTTTTGAAACAATGAATGATGATCCCACAGTTTAATAAACTGCTTGGGATAATGCTCTTGAGAGACCGGCCAAAGACGGGTTCCACCGCCCCCAGCCAGAACAATTGCTTTCATCATCAGAGAGAGAATACCCTATCTGTTATATCTGTAAAACTGTTCTCCTCGATTTTCAAATAAAACGCTCAAAAAAGCAACCAAAGCGGAACAAGGCTTATCGATTATAATCATCCTGAAAACGGACGATATCATCCTCCCCAAAATACTCTCCCAACTGCACTTCAATAAACGTGATGGGAACATCGCCGGTATTGCCAATGCGATGCTTGGTTTGTTTGGGAATAAAAATGTAATCCCCTTTTTGGTAAGACTTTGTTTCCTCTCCCAAGGTAATCATGGGATTGCCTGCCGTGATTATCCAATGCTCTTCACGCTTATAATGCATCTGCAGGCTTAAACGCTGGCCCGGTAGCACCTCAAGAGACTTTACCTTAAATGTAGGTGTATCCATGAGTACGGTAAATGAACCCCATGGGCGTTTTTCAGTATACAAGCCCGTCATATTTTCTACGGAAGAAAACGGTAAATCAGTCATCCCTGTTCACAAACCCTTGCCATTTACACTTAATTTTACGACATTCGGTCATTTTGCTTGTTTATTATTGTATGAAAGTCCAGGCAGTCTCGCAACTTGCAAACGTCCAAGAATTTTTGAAAATCAAAACGTTAAACAACAAAAGTCTTTTGAAAAGATATGAACACATCCTGCTCATTACGCAGCGGATTTTGAAAGGTATGGTTTGACTGATGAGGGGTGTTGCGATGCCGTTTTCGGTAATCCCACGGACGCTCGACTTTTTTGATAGAAGACCATAGTCCTCTTTGGGCTTTATGAGCAAAGATCTCATCCTGATGATACTCGCCATGGGCATAATGCGGCTCTTCAAAAGCCAACCCGGCTCGTACCATTTCCCGGTTAATATCAACCCCATCAATGGTGAGAATACAGACTTTCCGATCGAAACTTTTTCCCTTTTGGTTTACGGAAACCGTTTTGCCCTTCACCAGTTTCTCCAAATACTGCTGAGCCTTTTCTCCAAAAGGTTGTGTTAACTCTGGTGCATCAATACCGTATAAACGTACTTTTTCACCATTGGCCAGGGTTAACGTATCACCGTCATGAACAGAAACAACCTGATTATCCGGCTTTACCCATAAGGCATCCCAATATCCCCGCCCCATAAAACCCGCTGAAACCAAGACACAACTGTACAAAAAGCCAACGGCTTTTTTAAACCGGCTTTTACGAGGTGCTTCAGACACAGTCCCTGAAAAACTGGGTTGATTACTCCTCAAAACCGACCTATTAGGGCTCGGTCGGGAGGATATGAAAGCAAGAGGATGCTTTAACCCCGTTCCCATGGTGTTTGGAACTGCTATCACAGTGAGGTCACTCAAAATTACTCAACCACTGGCTTTATCTTGTTCACACTATCATATCAAGCGCAAAATTCCACTTGGGCAATCCTCACCCTTCAGCGGTAAATCATGGTCAACTGTGCAATGGAGCCTATTCAAAGAACTGGTATGCTGACTCCAGCGTAAAGGTTCCGATTTAACGTACTCAGCAGGGGATAGGGGATGAAAAATCAGGTTTTAGCTGTCAGTACCCTAATTTTACTGGTCAGTCTTCAAATTCAAGCAAGCGCCAAAGGCCCCCGATTGCTTCAAGGGGATAGGGAAATGAACCCCTATCATTATCATGTGCAATTCATTGTTCCCCATTATAAATCTCCAAAAGCAATGTCCACAAAATCAACAGAAAACTTTCAGACTGAAAACCGACTCGCTCAGCTTGAGCAACAAAATCAAGAATTGCAGAGTCAACTGACGAACGTAACAAACAACAATGCCGCCTTAACAGCTAACTATCAGAAGCTGATTGAAACCATTAATCACCAAACATATCTTCCTGATATTAATCACGTTCTCCTCATCCAAAGAAGACAGCCCATTAACGGGATTACGCAATACGGCTATGTTTTTGATGGTAATTATTGGGGCTTCCCTGTGAATCCAGCACCCGCACCACCATAGCAGTTGATCTTGTCTGGAGTTCAGGATCTGGTTCTTTTAATTTTTACCATGTCAATAAGGCTGCTCCCCATGAGAGGCCTCCCCCAAAGCCAATCATCATAACCCGACAACCGGGATGGAGTCGATTTTCCACAAAAGCTTTTTGGAGCGTAATAGGAATGGAGGCAGCGGCAGTATTACCATATTCTTCAACGGTTGTGATGGTCTTTTCCATTGACACACCCATTTTATTCAAGATTGTTTCAATTAAACGCAAATTGGCTTGATGCAGGATAAACAAATCAACATCCTGTGGGCTCAGGTGATGTCTTTCTAACAATTGCATGATGACTTGTGGAGCTTTTTCAACGGCAAACTCCCAAACTTTATGACCATCCATATAAAACTTATTTAAACGCCGTTCCAACACATCTTCATCAACGGGAATACGGGTTCCTCCAGCCGGAACACCAATATATCGACTTCCCCGACCATCGCTTCCAATCAGAAAATCAATTTTTCGATAGAAATCATCACATTGAGACAGAAGCACTGCACCTGCACCGTCCCCAAAAAAGACACAGGTTTTTCGATCTTCCCAGTTTAAGATTTTGGAGTATACTTCAGCGCCAATCACCAGCACATGACGGTATTCTTTGGGATTAGCCAACATCATACTTTGCCCCACATTGAGGGCATACATAAACCCGGCACAAACGGAATTCACATCAAACGCCGGACAAAACGTATTTGAAATCCCAAGCTTTTCCTGTACCAAACAAGCAACTGCCGGTTGAATTTGGTCAGGAGACGATGTTGCCACAATAATTAAGTCAACTTCCTCTGAGGCTTTACCTGCATTGCGCAAGCATCGGGTGGCAGCCTCATAGGCCAAATCGCTTGTGGCCATATTCGCAGTACAAATTCGCCGTTCAATAATACCTGTTTTCTCTAATATCCACTGGTGACTGGTTTCAACGGATTGCGCAAGATGGTGATTGGTCACCGTGTTCTCCGGAACATAAGCACCAACACCACTGATAAAAACACCCATCTCTCAAATATCCTTTCCGCAATTTTGCAACACCAATTGGAGGAAGCACACTCCTGATAAAAAATGCTCGGTAATCACAACACCCAGCATATCGACAAGGGCACCACCCATACATAGTGTACCAAGAACACTAATCTTTCTACAATTCCCCAACAGGCTAAGCAACATCAAGCCAAAAGCGCTCAAACAAGCCAATGCTTCATTCCGTCTTCCATTTTTAATGGTTGTGCCTGGTCTTTTTATGTGTCAAGACCACCAAGGAGTAGGAGTGAGGAGAATTAAAATACTAGGCCTTACTCGTACTCCTGGTTGGGATACCAACATACAATACATTTTTTAAAGTTTT
>JANWIO010000095.1 GCA_025449835.1 Vampirovibrionales bacterium | reverse complement strand
CCGATACCAATTTTTATAAACTGATGTACCCCGTGTTATACCCCAATGAGATTAAACACTATGCCAAAGAAAATAACTTAGACCCATTTTTGGTCCAGGCCCTCATTCGGCAAGAGAGCTATTTTAATGCTTTTGCCGTCAGCAGCTCAAAAGCCATGGGGCTAATGCAGCTTTTACCCTCTACTGCAGACTATATCGCCCACAAAGACCACCTCCCTAATGTCTCTGAGACCTCTTTATTTGATCCCGATACCAATATTCGTCTGGGCACCCACTATTTAGCCTATTTAAAAAATCGTTTCAAAAACAATTTGATTCTGGTAGTGGGCAGTTACAATGGTGGGCCGGGTGCAATGGAGCATTGGGCCAATAGTAACAGCCATCTTCAAACGGATCCTGATTATTTTATTGAGTCCATTCCCTTCCCACAAACCCAAAACTATGTGAAAGTGGTCTTTTCCCATTACTGGAATTACCAAGCCCTTTACAATCCTTAAATATCACTGGTATTGTTAAACTTCTTTTTTTAATATAAATTCAGCTTTTCTTTTTGAATTAAAAAAGAGGGGATCATGGCATTCAATTCGATTGTTTCACCCAAAACCCAGATGGCGTATTGTCGTAACGCTTATTCAGCCAAGGTTCGGATGTCAGGGAAACATTTGCGACAAGATGTGGTGAAATCATCAGAGCCCACCCAGGTTCAAATCATACGATTGGTTTTAAACGGAGCACCCAAACCCGATGCCGCCCAAAAAATTCTATTAGATGCCTTTAAAACGTGGCCTGAAGATATCACTGCTCGATTTTTAATGACGCCTGGGGGCATGATAGAGGCGCCCTGGCCAAAAGAGTTTAAAAGCTCAACCGGATGGGATTCTCAGCCTGAAGATGTAAAGCAATTGGTGACACTGGCTGCTGAAAAGCAACTCCACAAGGTGCTTACCCCAGCCGTGCTGAAAGCCGCAAAAGGAAAAACACAGTGGATCACTTTGGGTATTGATGTTCTTTCAGAAGAAGGGCTTAAAAAGCCCCATGTTGAGCTTGTTGCTGTATTTGATGTTGCGCAGAATAAAATCGTGGGCTGGACAGGAAAGTCGTTTCCCACGGCCTCGCAGGCTAAACAGCTGGTTCAAGTCTCCGATTTAGGCTCTCATTTTATGAAACTGGGGAATCAACAGGTACTGATATTAGGCTGCAACGATTTAAATTTGTTTAGTCCACGAGTCGCGGCGCTGGTGGGGAAAAACACCCCGCGTGGCAAGATGGTGATGCAGATGACAACGCTCATGAAACGCTTTCGCCCCACAGTGGTTTTGCAACACCCCCACGCTACAGACTCTCCCAATATTTGGCGAGGCGCCTGGTGCCATCTCCAGAACATGTTTTCTCACGTCAATGTGTGGGCTTCAGCCATTCGTTACTTTAACCCCAACGGCAAGCCCAGAAAACCCCAACTGAAGGTGCTACAACAGACCCAAAGCAATGCATTAGACGTGTTTGATATGGAAATGGATATGACCCGCTACACGTCAAAGCCAAGCCGTTATATGAACTCATTGAAGCGGTTTTAGCCTATGCAAATTCGATTTTTTCAGAATGTTCGCCCCTTGCACACCCCACTCTTTTTTCAAGGCCGAAAGCCACAGGTGGTTTTTTCCACGGATCTGGATGAATGCCTTTTAGAGTGGCAACTCGGCGCAACGGAAAGAACGGTCAATCAGGCCAAGCTCGCTCAAACCCAAGCTGTTCTTCAAAAATCCCGTCATAAACTTTATACGGGCTTTAATACGGCCCGGACGATTCCCAAAATTCAAGCTCTCCAGTCCCATTTTAAAGGAATTATCCTTGACTTTCTGTCTCTGTGCAATGGCCTCCAGATCTTTTTTCGCCCAAAGGGTAAATCGACCTCGTCATGGATACGTTCTTTAACCCCCAATCAAGCGGATGCAACATGGCAGAAAGTCATTGAGAAAAAAGGCTGGCAGATGCCCCATGTCAAAAAGGTTATTCGAGATAGCCTAATACAGTTAGGGTTTCAACCTCAGGATCATGCCAATCCCCATAGCCCCATGGTGGGTAACTTAGAGGCTCATGGCCCCATTGAAATTGGGTTTTATGCGCCTCAGGTTGCTTCGTTTCATTTTATGCATCCCCAGTATTCAACGACGCTTCATAAAGCGAGTGAAGGCCTTGGCAACCAGATTTTAAAGACGCTCCATCAACATCAGATTCAAGCAGAGCCTTTTTTTCACAATTTTATCCACCAAAACACCTTATCTGAAACGCCTAAGGCGGTTTTTATCCTGGGGTTTCGACCGCAGGGGATTCAGAAAGGCAGTGCCTTAGGCCATGTGGTGAGTCAATTGCCGGATGTGAAGGCAGTGATGACAGCAGGAGACAATGTGGCTTTTAACGACAAGGAGATGCTCACGCAGCCTACGTTTCAGCGTCAAGATGGGAAGCACATTCCGAACTTGCCTATTTTATCCAATACGGATCCCCAAGCCAGAGCCTTGATGCCGCTCTCCGAGTTCCCCCATGTAACTTACACAGAGCCTGGTGTCTTGGGACCCGCCATTCAAACGCAATTGAAAAAATTAAAATCCTTATAGCAACGAGGCATTGACCCTGCAAAATCTTTTCTTTAAAGCCGGGTCATTCCTGCCCGCCCCGACCCTGTTTTCAGTTTCACGCTGGGGAGATGTCCAGAGGAGGGAACGGCCTCTGGGATAGACAAAAATTTCACGAAGGGTTGAGCAGGTCAGGCTTTCACCGGCTCCCCTTACTTTCTTCAAGAAAATGGAGATTTGGTCGATACCTTTATTGGTCAGCTTAAAGCAGGAAAGAAGTATCATCGCCTAGGGCGAGGAGCAGAAACATAGTCGGAAAGGAGAAGCTGTAATGACATCAACAAACCCCATGGGTGGGTCTAACAAGGCCTTGACGGAAATCGAAGATTTGGCCCAAGACCAAAGCATCTGTTCCAAACTTTCAGAGATTTTTGTGGATAAAATGCAGGTGGCTCACCAGATTTCACTGGAGATTGACCCGGAAACCGGTGAAAAAGAGTACCACTTTGTAGTGGATTTCAACAGCGCCATCCCAGATCAGTTGGTAGAGCACGAGATTAAGGGGATTCCGGTGAAATTTTCCTATACCCACTAAGAAAATTGGCAGGAAATCTCTTGAAGCGCCTTCTCAATACGGAAGGTCACCTTCTCTTTACCTAGAATATAAAAGGTTTTCCCTAAATCTGCCCCATGAACTCGGCCGGTGAGGGCGGAACGAATGGCCCACATAATGGTTTTCATCTTGAGGGGCTTCAATTCGCCTGCAAAGGCTTTGACTTGGGCCGAAATCGCTTCGGGGGACTCAAACGAAAGCCCTGGCAAGGTTTTTTCTTGAAATTGACGCAGCACATTAAAGGTGTCATCGGTCTTTAACACCGTGTCATACACATCGCCTTCGTAGCTGGGCACGGATTCAAAAAAGTAAGAGACGGCATTGGGTAGCTCTGAGAGCGTCGTGATAGGTTCTCTGACAGCTTCTAGCATTAACAGCAGTTTTTCAGTAGGATACTGGGTTAAGTCATAGGCCAATAAAAAGGGCTTGGCCTTCTCTAAAAGTTCTGGCAATGGGGTTTGCCGGATATAATAGCCGTTAATCCAGTTGAGCTTTTCTTGATCGTAAATAGCCGGGCTGGGTGAAATGCGGCTCAAGGTAAAGTCTGTGGCAAAGTGTTCTAACGTCCCCATTTCTTCACCGTTAGGCGGAGACCATCCCAGTAAAACCAGGAAGTTGCTAAAGGCTTCCGGGAGATAGCCATTTCGAATATACTCAGCGACAGCCGTTGCGCCATGGCGCTTGGAGAGCTTGCTGCGATCCGGCGCCAAAATCATACTCACATGGGCAAAAGTGGGGATAGGTTCGCCCAAAGCCTGATAAAGCAGAATTTGTTTGGGCGTGTTGGAAACGTGATCCTCGCCCCGGATGACGTGATTAATTTTCATACAGGTATCATCCACCACCACAGCAAAGTTATAGCTGGCAATACCATTGGATTTAATGAGAACAAAGTCTCCGATTAAAGCGGTTTCAAAGGTTACGGTGCCCCGAACCATATCTTCAAGCACAATGGTTTTAGGATCATCGGGGATTTTAAACCGCAGGGCTCTTTTTCGATTGGGATCCTGGCTGAGTTTTTGGGCCACTTCCGGGTCACAGCACCGGCGAGAATACACATAGTTTTGTTTAGACTCAATGGCCTTTTGCTTTTCAGCGTCTAGTTCTTCAGGGGTGCAATAACAGTAATAGGCTTTTCCGGAATCTAAGAGCTTTTGGGCATACTCCAAATACAGATCCAAACGTTGTGATTGCACATACGGGCCATACGGGCCGCCCACGTCTGGGCCTTCGTCCCAGTGTAAGCCCAACAGTTTCAGGCCATCGTAGATATCTTGCACATATTTTTCTTCGGAGCGTTCTAGATCCGTATCTTCGATGCGTAAAATAAACTTGCCATGATGATGTTTGGCGAATAAATAGTTAAATAAAGCCGTCCGAGCAGTTCCCACGTGAAGATTTCCGGTGGGGCTTGGGGCAATACGAACACGCACTTCACTCACGGGGAATCTCCTTTTGCGTTTGTGCCATTTCAATGGATTTATTATGGAACAAAAAAATTTGAATGAACAGGGGAACAAGTTCCCTCTTATCGAAGGGGCGCCGCCCCTTTCGGTGAAAAGCTGTTTTTCCATTCCATTTTATAATTCCCATGCCATTGCTTTTCCTCTATCCCCAAGCCCAGCCAGGGAGGGGTGCCGGGAAGGGAACGGACCCGGCTTTCAAGAAGGGTATTTTTCGCTTTGTTTAAGCCTTTTGGTGCAGGGCCTTCACTTGAATGAGAACCATCACGTTTCTTTAAATGAAAACATTCCATCAGGGTCGGTGCAGGGCAGTTGGGGTCCCTACGAACAATAGTGAGTGGGGTAGAGGGTCAGGCCCTGCATCCCTCTACCTAAATGAGAACCATCACTTTTCCCCTATCCCACTTTTATTTCTGACTAAGGGAGAGAACGCCTTCCCCAATCATAAAAATGCTTCTGAGGGTTTTAAGAAATGTAAAAAATAACCCCCTGCGTATTTTAAAGACTTTTTTTATCCTAGAATAAATTTTCATAAAACCATGGATTCAAATTTATCAGCCCAGGAGACATCCCCATGCGATTCCCCCTTGTTTCAGCCATATCCACACAAAACGTAAGAGTCCTTCGAGCAAGCCAGTCTCAATCACAAGGCCTTCGCAAAAGTCCAGCCGATTCAGCCGCGATTCGCTTTGGCATTAGCCAGGATAATGCTAAGGATCAATTTTTAGAAGCCGCAAAAACCGGCGACAAAGGGAAGCTTTTGGGCATCCTTGCAAGATGGGTAAAACCGGGTGAGCTGAGTATTAACACTCAAAATGAAAAAGGCGAAACCCCCTTACTCAAGGCCGCGATAGAGGGACGAAACGATATAGCGGAAATCCTCTTGGCACACAAGGCGAATCCGAATATCAAAGATAAAGAACATGGGCAAACCCCGCTCCACTGGGCTGCTATCAACGGCAACATCGATCTAGTGAAAAGCCTCCTGGCAGCTAAAGCGAACCCCGATATAAAGGATAAAGAATCGGGATGGGCGCCAATCAACTGGGCGATTGAGTGGAAAAACACCAGTATGGTGCGAGCCCTTCTCCATGCAGGGGCAGATCCAAACACGCAAGACAAAAATGGCCATGCTCCTCTACACAGGGCCGTCCTCGGCGACCGTATTGATATGGTAAACGCCCTTCTGGCAGCGCCGTTCGTTAACATCCATATCACAGATAAAAGACATCGGACAGCCTTATACGCGGCCACCGACAAGGGGAATGTTGAGATAGTCAAAACCCTTATCCAGGCGGGTGTAGATCGAAACATTAAAAACAAGGAAACTGGGTTAACCCCCTTACACTTGGCGGTCCGGGATGGAAACGTTGAGATCGTCAAGATGCTTCTGGCAGACAAAGCAAACCCGAACACCAAATCCATAACCGGCTCATTGCCTCTGAATGATGCAGTTGAGGATGTTTTACGGATGGGGGGAAATACAACCATTGTGAAAGCACTGCTTGATGCCAAGGCGGATCCCAATGTGCCAGAAGAGACTTATGGTTTGACGCCCCTTCAACAGGCTGCGAGACTGGGAATCGCTAAGTCGGATGTAATTAGTGAACACCCCATTGACGCGGCCCTGCAACAGGCTGGCAGAAAAGGCGTGGCTGAGACGGTAAAAATGTTGGTTGAAGCGGGTGCTGCCCCCAATATCCCTGATAAAGATGGTCAAAGCGCTTTAGAATGGTCGGTTGCGCACAGAGATTTTGAAATCGCAAAGCTCATGCTCCCAGAACCCTTTCCTCAAGGCTTGACACCAGAAGAGGAAAGCGCCTATTGGAGCGTTTTTACCCAAAAAATTGACCCGTCAGAAAAGGGCTAGTTTCCATTCGTCTTCACAGGAGAAAACTTCATGATACGCCCCATTTTTCCAAAGCTATCTCCCCAAAACTGCGCACCAAGCCATCAAGTGCGATCTCAACGTCATGGAGTCCGTGCTTCCTCAGGCGATTCGGTTTCCATCCGGTTTGCTGGTAACGCCACAAAACCCACCCCGTGGGATGATCAGCATGAACTGACGGAACAATTCTTGTATGCCGCCAAAGAAGGATACGTGGATTCGATTAAACATTTTCTACAAGGACCCATCGCCCAGGGTAGGCTTGATATTAACGCTAAAGATGCCGATGACTCTACCGCCGTGATTTTTGCCGCCCTGACCGGGCAAACAGAGGTGCTTCAGTTACTCCTGGATGCAGGGGCGGATCCCAATGTGAAAAACAAATTTGAGAAAACCGCCTTACTCACCGCGTTGGATACCCTCAATTACGAAAAAACCCTTCAATTGCTTCTGAGAAAGGCGGCTAATCCGAATATCCCCAATAAAAAAGGTGAAACCCCCTTACATGCCGTTGCCCTATCCGGCAATGTTCCCCTGATTCAAGCCTTCCTGAAGGCGGGTGCAAATCCCAATCTTCAAGACATTTATGGCATGACGCCCTTACACCGAGCGCTCTTCTCCCGCAAGGTTGAACTCATTCCAATGTTCAAGCAAGCTGGGGCAGACCTGAATCTTCAAAACAATCGGGGCAAAAAAACGGCCTTACACATGGCTCTCGACTATAACGACGCCAAAATGGTTCAAGCCCTCCTCACGGCTGGGGCGGATTTTAAGGTTCTTAACGACGAAGGTAAAAGCCCCCTGGATGTGGCCCTTGAAACGGATCAATATGAAGCAGCCTGGCTGATGAAAGCGGCCATGCCCCTGCGTCAGCGAGTATTTCGCTGGCTTCGCCAACAGCTCAAGCGACTTGCCCGATAATCGTTAAGTCCCAGCTTTCTGAAAGAAGGAGAAAAACCATGATTACGCCCATACTTCCGAAACCCACTACTTCCTACCCAAAACTAGCTTCCACAACTCGCCCACAGACTATAAAAAGAGGTAATGCACAATCAAGCGTTTCGCCCATCCGTTTTGGGGGCTTGAAAGACTTTACCCTTACCCCGCTTGTGAAAGCGTTTCAAAAGCTCGTTCAAAAATTGAATGCACCGGCTGTTGAATACAGCATGTACCCGCTGTACAAAGCCATTAAAACAGGAGATAAAGAAGCATTTTCCAGGATATTAGACCGCAATATCGAGGCAGGTTTCAATTTCAATACCCCCATTCGTCGCCCTGGCCAAACGGCTTTATTGCTTGCGGCGCAATATGGCAGAGCAGACATGGTAAAAGCCCTCCTGGAAGCGAAAGCAGACCCGAATTTTAAAAGCAGCAATGGATTTACGCCTTTAAACCTAGTCGCTCAACAGGGAAATACGGATGCTGTGAAAATACTGTTGGCATCCGGTGCAGACCCCAACAGTCCGAATACGAAGAATGAAACCCCCTTATATTCCGCCATTATGAATTATCATTTTGACACCGCCTATGCCCTGCTGGAGGCCAAGGCCAATCCCAATGTTGTAACGGCGTATGGGTGGGCTCCCTTAACCGCAGCGATTATTTTTGGGAAGCCCAAAATGGTTGAAGCCCTTCTGAAGGCCGGAGCCGACCCCTTGCATAAAGGCGACAATGGACAAACGCTTTTAGAATTAGCAACCCGCCTCTGGAACCCAGAGGTGATTGGCCTGATACAAGCGGCTCAAGAAAAACACTTACCGGAATAAAATATTCTTTTACGCCCTCTCTTGCAGTGAGATCCGCCTGAAATCCAGGAGGATTTATTTACATGGTTTGCCAAAGTGACATCTGCAAAAATGGCCCGAGAAAAGCACGTCCATGGAATTGACATCACCATCGAGTTTCGATAGACTGCCCCTGTATTATTGGTTTGAGGTGGAAAAATAAAATGATAGCCATTCAACGATTGAATCCTATCGCAATGAAGAAGAAAAGCATTTCTCAGAGATTTCAAGGAAGTCATCAGTCAGCATCACCCAAAACAGTTAAAGTTGTCGGCTTACTATCTTCAAGCTTAGCTGCTTTGGGATTGATGGGTCTGGCAGGATGCCGGATCAATACGAAACCCCAGAACCCACCCGCTGCAACCACCCCAAAACCGGCCAATAATAAGGCTATCTCAAAGGAAAAAGAACCTCCTTATACCACCAAAATATTGTCCAAAGTGGCACAAGAAACTTTTCAAGGTGAAACGTATTGGAGCGTTCGGGCTGACGAAGGTTCTCCCAAATGGATGCGAGGCCGTAAATACCGTTTAATCGGGGATACCCCTGAAATTACCCAGGCCATTAACCAAAAAATTGAACAATGGGCAAATGAGGCCGGTGCCGGAAAAACACCGACAATTAGAGTTTATGGTGATCCCGGCATTGGAAATGGGCTGATGGACTATTTACCCATGTATATACGATCCTCAGACCACGTGGTGCTGGAAAACAACGGAAAGTAACCTGAATTTCCAGACATTCACAACTTGTAGCGGCCGTTATCTTTTTAGACGAAACGGGGATGTTGAAGCCCCCGCATTGAGAAATGCGAAATTTCTATGGTGTGGTACAATTCAGAAGAATAGCAACAATGTGTGTCGAGGACTGTGAGCAATAATCTTCCCCCCCCGCAAGGGACCCTGTTAAAAAACCTCACCACGGAAGAGCTTGTTGAACGAGCGCAACAGGATGATATGAAAGCGCTCCAGGAGCTGGTTCAACGCTATCAGCGCTCCGTGTATCTCACACTCCACCAGTTGGCCCCAGAGCGAAACGATATTGCTGACCTCACCCAAGATGTGCTGCTTCGGGTCTGCCGCTCCATTAAATCGTTGCGCAATCCCAAAACCTTTAAATATTGGCTTAACCGCATTATTACCAACCTGTTTTATGATGAACTGCGCAAAATGCCGCGGCAACTTCGCACCGTCTCTATGGACGAGCCTGCCTTTGATAAAGATGAATCCAGTAGCGAAATCGGGCAGAGTCGGGATATTCCAGACACCTCAATGCACCCGGAAACAATGCTGCTGGGAACAGAGCTGGATGAAAAGATTCGTGAAGCGATCGCAAACTTACCGGAACAGTTTCGAACAATCATCGTCCTAAGAGAATTACAAGGCATGAGTTATGAAGAGATAGCCAGCCTCACAAACTCAAATCTTGGAACGGTGAAATCTCGCTTAGCTCGGGCACGATCAAAACTTCAAGAAGCAATTGCTCCGTATTTAAAAGGGAAATAAGATCACATGAATGACGCATTTCCACCCGAACACCCTGATAATGCCTTAAATCGCTTGAACAGCCAAGCGGATATTGAACAAGCCATGTCTAGCGCATTGGGTGATATTCCCGACTTCTCCGAACATGTGATGGCGATTTTTGAATCAGAACGGGATAATCTTCCGCCATGTGAGTATGATTTAGACTTTTTATCCACGTATTTCGACAATGAATTGCATCAGGACTTCCCGGATGAAGCTTTGTTGACCCTCCGGATCCAAAATTTTGAAAAGCATTTGCCCCAGTGTCCCTCATGTTATGAACAACTGGGGCAACTTTTTGAAACCCGTGATCACTACCGAAATTATCTGTATCAGCTTGAAACCGCCCTTTCAGATTTTGATATCTCCCAGCAGGTGATGCAACAGTTGGCCGCTCTATCACTACCTGCGGCTTCGTTAAATGAAGCAGACCCGCTGCCTGAAGCTGGCTGTGGTTACACCACCCTTGAGACCTTCTCAGCTTATAGTGATAGAGCCCTGGATAAAAAGACGCTTTCGGCCTTCACAGTACATTTACATCAATGTGAACCCTGTCAATCGGTCGCACTGGCGTTTAACACATTGCAATCTCTGGTTCAAGCCAATTATCAGCGGTATCTTGAAAACACCACTGCAGTGGAAACACCAGATTGCTGGCCTGGTGTCGAAACAGCCCTTCAAACGGCGTCTGTGATTCACTTACCAGCGAAACAACGTCTGCTCAGCAAAAAGCGGTGGACTCCAGTGGCAACAACAGTAGCGGCTTCGGTGTTGCTTTTCTTGGCTTTTGGCAAAGTATTACCCTTTCAGCCCCATCATGCGGTGGCCAACCAACCCGTGGATGCACAGGCTTTAAAGGCTGCCATTTTAGCAGATCAGCGTGATGAGGCCCTTAGAACCACTAACAATTCTCAAAACGGCCCCACCGTTAATGTAATTTATGAGTCTCCCGAAGCGTATTTATTCTCCAAAGATGCAGACTCATTGCCTTTGGATACCTTAAATGCACCCACAACAGGCCCGACGTCAGTGGCCCTCACTCAGTAATGACAGAAAGGAACCGTCAAAAAGGAATCCGATGGTGTTGATAAAACGGTTAAAATCCACTCTCCCCTACGTTTCCATTTTGGTCCTTTTCTGGGCAGCGATCAGCTTTTGTGCAAAAGCCCAAGCGGATAACGGTTATGTCCGCATTAACTGGGAAAGCCTGGAACTTTCCTCCCAACAGCGTGACACCCTCAACACGCTGGATCAGCAATGGAAAACGGTGGTCTGCAAGCTGGCGCCCCGAATTCGGATGAATGAAGAGAAACTGCGGGAGCTGATGAACTCGGATTCTCCCGATGAAGACCAGATTATTAAGCTACAAGAGCAGATTCACCAGGATAAGGCCACATTAAAAGTGGATGCCACCGAGATTTTCCTAAGCAAACGCAAGGCCTTAAATAAAGAGCAGCAGCAAAAACTGCGTGAAATGCTGAATATGTATTAATACAGAATATCGGTTCAGTTCCCTTCCCGGCCCCCTCCCTCGCAGAAGTTTTATTTATACCAGAGGCCGTTCCCTCCTATGAGGTCATCTCGTAAGGTGAAATCCTAAATAGGGTCAAGGAACAGGCCCCGTACTTAGAAAGTTTCAACTTGTTATCCAGCGAGGGGCCAGCCCCTCACCACTCCCCGCTGGACCCAAGGTGAAGGGTCCAGACCCCCACCAGGGGGAAATCCCCCTGATACCCCCAGCATTTTAAACGGGGATAGGGGAAACGCCATGGAATTGGGTTTATCAAATGGAATGGGTAAATTGCTTTGCCCGAAAGGGGTGAAACCCCTTCGAATAAGGAAGCTTGCTTCCTTTATTGGGCGGGGAGGATTGCCGCCTTTGAAAAATCAATGGTCAACTGATCGCCAGATACAATGGTAACCGATTCTCCCTTACCAAAAACCGCTTTGGCCGCATCAAAGGTTGTCACTGCCGTTCCCGTCGCCACCCCAGCAATGGCCCCAGCCGGTACCGTAAAGAATTTTTCCAGCCCCGTTTGCCCCGGCTTCACCGTACTGTCATGAACGCGCTTATACTCAGCAATTCCACTATCCACGCTAGAATTTAGCTTATTTCCAATCCCCGGATCCACATAAAGGGCATTTTTCTGGGGATCCATTTTTGTAGAAGCCGCATCAATATCCATACTTAAGGGCAGCAAATCACCAGAAGGCATCAATACGTGGTCGAAGGTTAAACGCAGCTCTCCCCCATGACTAAAAAAGCCAGGGCGTTTCACTTCTTCCACTCGCCCGCGAATCACCGTCCCCTTGGGCAGAATCAATTGCTTATTCGCCCACAGATCTTGCGCCACCTTGGCTTCAAACTCATCTCCCAGATTTGCCGTCCGGGAATCCAGGGGGGTAATAAAGGCAATTTTCAGTCGCAGGCCTGCCGGGATTTGTTCCGCATTAGCACCCATATCCAGAGGAGGATAGAGGGTTGTTGTGGAATCAGTTGTTGCAGAAGGATTTCCCCAGGCCAGTGGAGATAAAATTAATGCCCCTAAAATCAAACACAATGGCAAAAAGCGGGACCGAGACAAAACCCTGTGACTCATCTTCAAAACCCTCCCAATGTGTGGAACGTAACATCAGTATACCACGCCCTTACCCAAGGGTCCCGTTAGACCCTCAAGAGCCAAGTCTTCGTTTTGAAGGGTTAAACTTCGCCGCGACTAATTTGATCCAACAATTGGGTCACCCGACTGCCCCGCTCTAAAGAGTTATCCAGATAGAACTGAATCTCAGGCGTATGGTGCAGACGAATTCGACGCCCCACTTCAGAGCGAATTTGCGGGGTCCATTCTTGTAAAATGTCCATATCCTGGGTTTGCGTCTCTTCGGGTCCATAAATACTCACATAAATTTTGGCATGGCGCAGGTCTCCGGAAAGTTCCACATCGGTAATGGAAATCACTTCATTGGCGAGGCGGGGGTCTTTCACCTCTTTACGGATGATATCACTCACTTCTCGCATTAACGCCTTGCGAACCCGGTCGACTCTTGAAAACTCAAAACGATTTGCCATTGTTACACCTCCCAGGGGTTAAAGTTGGTTTTTCTCAATTGCATCTGCTGTGTTTAAAGGGAAGTTCGCTCTGTTTCCTTGATGGTGTAAACCCGAATCAGATCGCCGGGCTGGAGATCATTAAACTTATCAAAGGAAACACCACATTCGTACCCTGAAGCCACTTCTTTGGCATCATCTTTAAATCGTTTCAAGTTGTTTAAAGTCCCTTTAAATATCTCTTTGCCCTCTCGGTAGACCCGAGAAAGGCCATTTCGAACCACTTTGCCTTCTATCACATAGCACCCGGCAATCGTGGTCTTACCAAAGGAAAACAGCTGTCTTACTTCGGCAGCCCCAAGCTCCTGTTCTTCGGTTTCAGGCGCCAGCATACCCAGCATCATTTTTTCCATATCTTCAATTACGTGGTAAATTACATCATAATCTCGGATTTCAATCCCGCGATCCTGGGCAGTTTTGAGGGCATTGGCTTCAGTCTTCACATTAAAGGCGATAATCAAGGCATTACTTGCGGAGGCCAACAAAACATCGGCATCGGAGACGTCTCCAGTACCGCCATGGAGCACATGAACGGAAACTTCTTCAGTGGCAAGCTGCAAAATAGAGGCCGAAATGGCTTCCACCGACCCTTGGGTATCGGCTTTGATGATTAAGTAGAAATCTTTGCGGTTGGTTTCTTTATCACTGACCAACCCCGGTGCGGCAACCGCTTTAGAGAGACGTTGTTCCCGATCTTGATTCTGGCGTTCCTGGAGCAGACGCTTAAACTCTTTATCATTGAGAACCACGATAAAGGGGTCACCAGCATGAGGCACTTCATTTAGCCCTAAAATCTCAACAGGAGTACTCGGACCTGCCGATTTAACCCGTTCGCCATAATCATTAATCAAAGCTCTCACCCGGCCTCCGACACGATTAAGAACGATGTTTTCGCCCACATGCAAGGTACCATTTTGCACCAACACCGTGGCAACAGCGCCTTTTCCTTTATCCAAGCGAGCTTCAATCACAACGCCTTCAGCAGGAATGGTTGGATCGGCTTTTAAGTCTTGTAATTCAGCAACCAAGCTAATCATCTCCAGTAAGTCATCCAAGCCAAGGTTTTGAAGTGCACTGACTTCAACCGTAATCGCATCCCCGCCCCATTTTTCAGAGGTCAACCCATGTTCAGATAACTGTACCAATACTTTCTCGGGATCTGCCCCAGGTTTATCAATTTTATTAATCGCCACAATAATGGGAATATTGGCCGCTTTCGCGTGGTTGATAGCTTCAATAGTCTGTGGCATCACCCCATCATCGGCAGCCACCACCAAAATAGCGATATCCGTGGCCTGAGCCCCGCGCATCCGCATGGATGTGAATGCTTCGTGCCCCGGTGTATCAATAAAAACAATCTTGTTATCGTCTTTTTCAACGGTATAGGCCCCAATACTTTGGGTAATTCCGCCGGCCTCTGTATCTACAATATTATGGCGGGTTTTCCGAATCGCATCCAACAGCGAGGTTTTCCCGTGATCAACGTGCCCCATAATGGACACAACAGGCGCCCTAGGACGTAAATTTTTCCCTTTTGTGTGACGGACTTTAACCTCAGGGGCAGTGTATTGGTCAACAGCCGCTTTTTTATCAGGACCTTCTGCATCAAAGCCTAATTCTTTTGCCAAAGCAACAGCGTCTTCCACCTGCATGGTCTGGTTTACCGTTACCATCACGCCTTTCATAAACAAGTGGCGGATAAGCTCGGTTTCTCGCTTATTGAGTTTTTGCGCCAACTCCGCAATGGACATGGGCGCTTCAATTTTAACCTTTTCAAGAACTTCTGCTTCCGGTTCGGCCTTTGCCTGAGCCACTATAGGCTGACCAGGACGGATGTCTTTTTTCTGCACCAGGGGGATAGGCTTTTCACCTTTCTCCACTTCCGGAATTTTCCGTAACGTCGTTTTACCCGGCTCCAATTTTTGTTGGCGCTCAACGGTTTTTGCAATCTCCGTATAGGGTTCTTCCTCTGTATCTGGCTTTAATAACTCAAGGGCTGAATCGTCTTCTTCGATGTCAGGCTTTTGATGAGAAGGTGCCTCTTGAATTGCAACAGGGGAAGCTTTTTTTGATATTTGTGCTGCCGCTTCCTGCCCACCAGGACGCTGGGGATGCGAAGATTCTCGCCGATCAGGGAGCCTACTTCCAACACCACCCCCTGAGGTAGGTCTTTCCGTACCACGAACAGGGCTCTTGCTGGGTGGCTCTTTTTTCGGAGGGGCTTCTTGCTGGGGAGATGGTTTAACGGCTTTGGGAGAAGCAGGCTTCTCCGGTTGCTGTTTTTCAACTTTGGGAGCCACTTTAGAGGCAGTGGGTGCTGATTTTTGGGGTGGCTTTTCAGCCTGAGCGGGTTCTGATTTAAAAGCAGTGGGTGCTGCGGGTTTGGACGTTCCACCTGAAAAAGCCGCCATCACTTTATCCGCAACGTCCTGCTCTACAGAACTGGCATGGCTTTTCACCGTGATTCCCAATTCCTTTTCAAGGAAAGTCATGATCTCTTGGTTGGTTTTACCGAGATCTTTAGAAAGCTCATAAATTCTCTTTTTAGGTGCTGCCATGGTTATTTTGATCTTTCAACAAGTCATTCAGACAATTTAATATATCATCAGATACCAATGTTTTCAACGCTTTCTGTATCTTCTTGCCCTTTAAGGCCATTTTTAAACACTCTTGAGAGGCACAGAGATAAACAGAACGTCCAGAAGAAATGGAAGTGGGGAGAGAAGGAGGAATGAGAAAAACCTTCTGTTGCTTCCGATCATAAACGATTCGCACCAAGATTGAACGCGAAAACATTTTGCGACACGCCACACATTGGCGTAAAACTTCTCTCTCCGGAGCTTTTGGCGATTGTGAAGTTTTAAAACATGCACCGTCTGAGGTCACTTTTCAGGCCCATTTTTTTAAGAAACGTAAATTGTGGAGCTTGATTCAAAAAGAACCCACCTTAAAGGCAGGTTAAGGAGAGGGATACTCCTCAAGGTCCAACTCATCCACGTTAAACGCTTCTTCATCATCAGCCTCAGCAGAATTTGCGTCAAGTGCCACTTCCTCGTGAAACTCAGGTTCAGCAGCGCCATGCCCTTCCACAAATGCATTTTCAGGATTTGCAGAGGCAACCATGGTTTGTACTTGGCTAATACTTTTAATGTCAAGCTTCCAGCCGGTGAGTTTTGCTGCTAGACGAACATTTTGGCCTTCTCGCCCAATGGCCAAACTCAACTGATCATCGGGGACCACCACTTGCGCCACTTGGCTAGCAGGATCCGTATTGAGGAGTTCCACGGAAATAATCTTAGCGGGCGCCAACGCGTTGGTGATAAACTCCGCCGGATCTGCCGACCAGCGAATAATATCAATTTTTTCGTTTTTCAGCTCATTCACAATGGCTTGAATTCGGCTTCCACGGGAACCAATACCAGCGCCTTGGGGATCCACGTCCGGGTCGCTGGAGGTGACAGCCACTTTGGTACGATAGCCAGCTTCTCTGGCGATGTTTTTAATTTCCACCAGATTGTCTTCAATTTCAGGCACTTCCAGTTCAAACACTTCCCGAACCATTTCAGGGTGAGCCTGAGACACAATAATCTGTGGCACCCGGCCGTTGTCTCTTAAGTCAGAGACAAACACCCGAATTTTGTTGCCCACACGATAATACTCCCCAGGAATTTGTTCTCTGGCAGGCATAATGGCTTCAATCCGGCCAATACTCACAATCACATTGCGGCCTTCAATCCGTTGAATAATGCCTGGAACCACCGTATGCTTACGATCTTCAAACTCGTTATACACCAAGTGTTTTTCAGCTTCCCGAATCCGCTGTGTCATCACCTGTTTTGCAGATTGGGCTGCAATCCGGCCAAAATCGGTGGGGGTAATATCCACATAAACCGTTTCGCCTTCTTTCACATTGGCATCAATCCCCAGTGCATCCGGCACACTGATTTCATCCTCTTCGTTTTCAACGGACTCTACAACATTTTTACGTTTAAAAACCCCAATTTCACCCGATTTTTCCAAGAGTTGCACCTGAAACAAATCGGTGTCTTCCAATTCATGAATATGGGCATAACGTTTATAGGCTGCCATCATAGCTTCTTTGATGGAATCCATAAAAACGGCGCGGGGAATCCCTTTTTCCCGCTCCAACTGCTCTGCAGCTTCTTGTAATTGTGAGCCAAGCTTAATCATATTGTGTAATCCTCCTTGGGACTGTCTGTATTTCAATATTTTCCGTTAAATCCGGCGATAACGAAATTTGTAAGGCTTTGGGATCCCACTGTACCTCGTGGGTTTCACTGGCTTCATCCGACGATAAGCGGTATGTAAGCACTTGAGTATCTCGATCATAGTGCGCTAGGTACGCAATAAAGGGTGATCCCGATTTGGGTTTCAGCTCAATGCGTCGCCCCTTGTAAAACTGAAATTCTCGCGGCTTTGTAAGGGAGCGAAACAACCCAGGAGAACTCACTTCAAGGCTATAAGGAAATTCTTCTAACACCTTTACGCTCTCATCAATCATGGGGCCTAAGGCGTCACTAATGTCTTTACAATCTTCTAAAGTTACTCGCACCGCCAAATTCGGGTGATCCAAATAGATCCGAAGGTACCATCGGCCATTTTCAAGCTCCATCACCACATCCACCACAAAATAATTGGCAGAAACAATCACTTCAGCCAGTTCATACACCTGATCCTGAATGGCTTGAATCTGCTGGGGTGAAAGGGGTTTGGTTTTATACCGTTTTTTCTCTTTCATGGGCTCAAAAACGTCCTTATGAACCAAAAAAGTGGGGCAATGTGCACCCACTTCTACGTTATTTTTTTAGAAGCAATCGGATTATAACACCCGCACAGTGGCCTGGCAACATTCCCGTGTTGAGGGCATTTGGTCTCATTTTTTATCCTCCAAATTGAACGGCAAGAGATCTATTTTAAGCGAAAGAGGTTACCTCTGGCCTATATTTCACCCCACCCCGGCTTTTTTGAGAGGGTGTTTCTGCCCAAGCTACTAAAAGAAGTAAAAGGCAAGGCCCTTTCAGAAAAACAGGGCGGTGTCCAGAGGAGGGAACGGCCTCTGGCACAAAAAGCAAGCGATCTTCTTTGAGAAAACTTTTCAATTCTTTATATGAAATTCACCCACTTTTTTGTTTGTGATATGAATCAGCTATTGTCTCGTGAAGGAAAAAAGGGATGCCTTGGGAAATGCGGTTGAGGGACACAATCCATTCAAACCCGATAAAAGCAACAAAGCCCATGCGTCATGGGGCTTTACCCCATGCCAAACAAAATCAGCTTAATACTACCCAAAATACACAGAGCCTTCCTAGAAAATCAGCCTTTGCCAAATCACTTTATCCTTTTCTGCTGGGCACCGTTGGATTAATGGGCATGGCATCTCCTGCCACGGTGAATGCCCAAGCACCTGCTCAGGCTGTACAGCCAGAAACTGCATCTCCAAAAGCAGAGCGAGAGGCACTTTACAAAACCATCAAGGATCTGGAATATGCGATTCAAAAAGATTCCTCTCAACAAGGCCAACTAGAGGCCCCTTTAGACGCACTAATTCAGCACATCAAAACCGAGACCGATGTTTCACTGGCCGATTTAAAAAAAGCCAAACCTTTTCGAATTGGTGGAGGCTACACAGACTCCATTCGACTTAGACTTCTCAGTCTCAGCGATGCCCTTTTGCTTCGGCTCTCACAACAAACACCTAAAGATGACGCAGAAAAAGAGGGTAAAGAAAAGCTTCAAGGCGAGATGGAAACGTATCTGCTGGATTTTCCTTCTTCTCAAAAAAACCTAGCCGTAGAGGAAAAGCTTACCACGGTGTATAACAAATACGTTTCCCTGGATGTACCCTCCTCTATATACCGTTTTTCACGTTTTCTGGATTCGGGTTTTTTAGCCCACCGATACGTTCGCATTTTGGCGGTTCAAAAAGAAAAGATTCTCTCCGTGATCCAGCAAGAGCTCAGGGCACTGCCCCAAAAACCCTTGTTAGAGCAGTTTGAAATTTTGAAGCATTTAGATCCGTTCTATATTGATGCCATGGATTATTTAGGCCGTCATTCAGATGCCCGTTGGCCGGCAAAGCGTTCACAAGCCTTGCAAGGCGAGATTGATCAAAAACTGGAAGCTCCCATTGAAGCACTTGTAAAACAATTTTTTCCCGCCTACCTCACTCGAAAATCTCCCCGTGCCAAAGATACCGTTTATCAAAAATTCCCAGAGTATGCGTATGAACGCTTATTGGCTCGTTGTTTAAAAGGGCCTCATGGCGACGCCATTTTTAAAACCTGCATGGATCAGTTTGAAACGGCCTTCAAGCAAGCTTCTGTCGATGAATTTTTGAAGGACAACGGCTACAACATCCTGAAATCTTTAAATCATCCCCTTCCCGAAAACCAACAACGGGTGATGAATTTCATCACAAAATACCTGGCAACCGTTCCACCAAGGGCTTGCCGTGAGGAAATCGGGCCGATTTTAGCAACCCATTTTTTACAGCAATATTACGCAACCGGCCCCAAGCCTTATCAAATTACATTGCAAGAGATTCAGCAGAATCTCAAAAAAAATGAAACCCACATGCCTAACTTGTGCCAAGCCCTGGATAATCCCACTCCCAAGATTCCCTTATCACCTTTAGAAGCCCTGATTCACCAGATGATTCACGTGGTGAATACGGGCCAAAATGTCGGTGTTTTTTTACCCACGCAGCCTGGCCAAAAGCCATCAGAGGCTGATCTAAAGCGCCTCCGTAAAAACAGTATGCAGACCCTTTACAACCTCGGCATAGAACTTTTAAAAGGCTTACCAGAGAAGGGCACGCCCCTTGAAATTGGGCAGATTTTAGACACCTTGGGCCGATATAATCATCCCGCCCACTGGAGAGGGAAGTACGTTTATAAAGATCTCGTCAATGACGTTGCCCCTTTTGAATCGCCCATAATGGCCGTGAAGACGCTCAGCCATAAAATATTAGAACATGCTGCCCCAGCCATTATTACCGATTTAAAAACAATGCAGAATCCCACGCTGGATAGCTTAAGAGAGGCCCTGATCCTTTTTCGAAAGGATGACCATTTACTTCTCCCCCTTGAAACGCCCCAGCGCCTTTTATTTTGTGAAACACTTTTGGAAAAACTATCACAAACTTCGCCCAAAATTCTGTTAGACCCAAACAGTGGAGATGTGAACAATCTCGGTTATTACAAGAATGAATTAAGGTCGAGTTTGCACCTTTTTTCACGGTTGAGAAATCGCCCGGATATTTGGGACCGAGCAGCCACCATTTACCTTCATTATTATCCCCCCCAGGATTTAGATGCCATTGGTAGCCTGTTTTTCAGGGCAGAAACACCCGCCATGCTGGTTCGAGCAGCAAGCCCAGAAAAAGCACACATCATCCAGCGGATTAAGACGCAAATGCAGGCTTTGCCGCAAAAGCCCCTTATAGAACAATTCGAAACCATAGGAGAGTTTCGTTTTTTTTGGGAATACCTCAACAAAAAAGCCTTGAAAACCTATGCTGATGAACAATGGCCTGTTGAACGCTCCCAAAAGCTTTATCAAGATTTGCATGAAGGCCTCTATGAGACGTTCTTTAGGGATACCTTCAAGCCTTTAATCCACCTCAAACATGCTTATAAAGCAGACCCAAATTTACAATTTAATGCAAAACAAGAATTAGTGGAGTATGGAAAGCTTGTTTTTGAGAACTTACAAGGCCCACATGCCGATAAACTGGTAGATATCTGGTTAAAAAATATCCAAAAAGAGCTGGATGCGGCGCCTCAGGATGAAGCCAAGCGGATTACCCTTTACCAAGAAGTGGGTGCTTTGGCCACGATATCTCCCCAAGGACAAAAACAGGTGGCTGATTTTATCGCCTCCCATCTCCCCCTGGAATCAGAAAATGTTTGTGAAAAAGGAATCGCCTCGGCCCTCGGCGCATTATGGATTCAATACTATTTCTTTACCGGCGATATCGAAGCGGCTTTTGAACCTGAAAACCAGGCTGGCTTCTTATCTCATAAGGCCAATGACACACAAGCCTTTCAGGCCACAATTGAAAGTGATCGTTCCTCGCCTGATGAACAGATCTTGCCTCTTGAAAAGCTGGTGAAAAACATGATCACCACGGCATCCACAGGCTTTTCGTTCCATCCTTTTTTCCCAGGCGATGAAACGCCCTCTCCCAAAGCACTTTCAAATATTCGGGCCAATTGCGCGACAACAACCCTGGCCTTTGCCAAACACCTTAATTATTTTATTCCCCAAAACCCTGGCGAAGACAAAAACATCGCCATTGGGACACTCATCAGACAAAAGGCCTCAGAGTATGAGACGCTTTATCGCTGGCTGGATTTAGGATATGGATCCGATGATGTGGATAAGCTTAAGATTCAATCAGGTCCCGAAATCAAGCATTTTGCAGAAACCCCCGGTAAACTAGCCGATATCATAGCAAAGCAGCTAACCGCCGTTGAAAATCCGCATCTGGATGATGAAGATTTGGCCTCGCTTTTTGCCAAAATTATTCAGTATCATCAGCAACATGAGGCGACTTTGTCCGATCAGCGCCCCTATCTGGATAAAGTGCTGCCTCATTATAAGTCACGGTGGGAGCCTTTTCGTGCCGATGCCCCTGAGGCCAAGATTCACAGCATTTATGGACACCAGTTTCTCAATGTTCGGGATTTTCTATACTCCCAGGCTCATGGCAACTTACGACAATTTGTGTTGAAGAAAAATGGTAATACGCCGGATCCAACCCTGGATACCCTGGCCAAAAAGGTAACCGATGCCAGCTTTGAGGTATTTAAATATGATTTGAGCATCAAGCTGATTCAAAAAATGCTCAAAGAGGACGAATTTGAGGTTTTGTCTAAAAATAAACAGATGCTACACACCAAAATGCTGGATAAAATGGGGCTCACCACCAGTGATGCAGCCTTTCGGCACATTTTAACCCAAACGCCCCCGCATCAACTGTTAGAGACCCTGGCGGCCCACAAAGCCGACGCCGTGAAAAACCGGCAAACGCAGCTTGAAGCCGTGTGGCAGTATCACCCCAAGCATCCCCAAAGTAAATCCATTCATCGCCCTCAATAATGGTTCAAAGCTTTATCGCTTGAAACAGAAAAGTTCCCTGTCCAGAGAACAGAACGGCCTCTGGAATAGAAACCAGCTCTCTCCCTCAGAAAACCTGAATTTTTAATTCTTCATATAAAATATACCCTCTTTTTTCTTTGTGGTATGAATGACCCATCGTTTCGAGAGCCCAAAAAGGGGATGTGTTGGGAAATGCGGTTGAGGGACTCTATCTACTCAAACCCTATAAAAGCAATAAAACCCATCCGTTATGGGGCTTATTCCCATGGGAAGCAAAAATCAGCAATTTCCACCCAAACAACACAACAGGTTCCCGCTAAAGTTCCTTTTTCAAAAGTACTTTACCCCTTTCTCCTAGGCACCTTTGGCTTAATGGGTATGGCATCGCCTCAAACGGTTAAAGCACAAGCCCCGGCTCAGCCTGTACAACAAGCGCCTCAGCAGAAGTTAACACCCCAGGAGGAACGAGCGAATCTGCATGACCAAATCGAGGATTTAAGGCAAAAAGCGGTAAAAGACCCCTCCCTGCAAGATCAACTAAAAGCCAAAATGGATGCAATGATTCAGCATTTGCAAACCGATTCGGATATTTCATTGGCCGATCTCAACCAGGCACTATATTTTCAAGCAAGAGATTTTAACCATACCATCAAACTGAAGCTTCTGGATTGGACGGATGTGATTTTAAGTCGGCTCAAGCAATTGCCCGCTGAAAATGCAAACGAAAAGGCTTCGATAGAGATATTTCAATCAAAAATGGAAGATTATCTCCTTCGCTTTGACTCGGATCCCCAGAATTTGGCCATGGAGGAAAAGATTGCAGCCCTTTATAACCGCCATGTCTCCCTCAATCACCCGAAATCTCTCACCACCTTTGGAGACTTCCTTTGGCAAGCTGCCGGACATCCCTCCCGATATGTTCGCATTTTGGATGTTCAAAAAGAAAAGATGCTTGATTTTCTGCTGGAGGAAATCAAAACGTTGCCGCAAAAGCCCATTGAGGAACAATATAAAATTCTTGCACCCCTTGCAACCTTAACCACCGACCCCGTAAAGCTGGCCCATCATCAAGATGCACAGTGGGAGGAAGGACGTTCTCAGGCATTAATCAGCAATATTCACCAAAAGCTGCAAGATCCGGTTGTTCCCCTCATAAAACATTTTTTTCACACGTATCTCACCTATAACAAAGTACAGGTTAATCCACAGAATTCGTTTTTACCCTATCACTATGAAAAATTATTAATCCATCACTTAAAAGGGCCTCACGGAGACTCACTGTTTAATGCTTGTATGGATGAATTAGAGGCTGTGTTCGATGAAACCGAGAACAACAGCAGATTTAGCGAAAAGCGTTTTGAAATATTGGGCCATTTAAGCCATCCACTGCCGCAAAACCAAAAACGGGTGACGAATTTAATCCTGAAGCAGTTAACCACGGCCTCTGAAGAAGCGTGTCGAAAAAATATTGGGCCTGCTTTGGCAAGCCATTTTTTACAGCAGTATTACACAACAGGTCCCAAGCCCTATAATTTAACCTCAAAAGAACTCTATCAGAATCTTAAAAGCCATGAAAAACAGCTTGAAACGTTGTGCAGCGCCTTGGAGAACCCCCACCCCAATATCCCCTTATCGCCCTTAGAAACCTTCCTGCAACAACTGATTCAGGTGGGAACAACGGGAAAAAATACCGCTGCTTTTTTCGCCGCTCACCCTGCCCAAAAACCATCCGCAACAGATCTGGATAAACTCCGCCTAAATTGCTTGTTCACCTCTTACAGTGTGGCCTTAAAGCTTTTTGAAAATTTGCCAAATCCAGGGGAGGACGGCACGCTTAAATCCTACGATATTTTGAGTACACTGGCCCGGTATAATAACGCTTCCAGCTGGTATGGACCCACTATTTATGGGGATATTACACCTGATATTGAACACTTTCAATCGGCTATTTTAGCGCCTAACAAACTGTCACAAGAAATTTTAAAACAGGTCACACCAGAACTGTCGGTCTATTTAAACAAAATCCCCAATCCCTCATATAAAACCTTGAATGAATTCGTTTCGCTTTTTGAACAAAATGAGAATGCACTGCAAGTTTTGGCAAGCCCACAGCGTTTGGCGTTTTGCGAAACCCTTATCAAAAAACTCTCCCAGTATAAGCCGCAAAATGGCTTAGAGTCGATTGAAATTCCGCGATTAAAAAATAATATCAAATGGAGCCTGCACATTTTTTCTCACCTCAAAAATCGTCCCGATATTTGGGATCAGGCAGCCTCGCTTTACATTCACAATTATCCCCTCACGGATATCGAAAACCTACGGTCACTCTTTTTTGCTGGACGCTCTCCTGAAATTCAGGTGCGAGTAGCAACGCCGCAAAAAGCGCAAATTATTGCTCAAATTCAAAAAGAAATCCGCACGCTACCGCAAAAAACGTTTGCAGATCAAATCGCCATATTAAACTTGATTCAAACGCTTTGGCAAAACATAAATCAAGACACCTTAAAAAACCACACCGATGAACAGTGGCCGGTTGAAAAATCCCAAACGCTTCACCACGACCTCTATGAAGCACTTTATGCACCCGTTTTTATTGAGACGTTTAAGCCCTTAGTGGATCTAAAGCGTAGCGTAAAAACAATGCAGGGTTACAAGCCAGGTGAAAGAGAGTTTGCCGACCAAGCCAATCTGTTTTTTAAAGCATTTCAAAGCCCCGATGGCGATAGATTAATTACAGCCTGGCTCGATAACTTACAAAAAGAATTGGATGCAGCTCCTCAGGACGAAGATCTCCGCATCGACCTTTACAAAGAAGTGGGGGCCTTGGCCACAACATCGCCCAACGGGCAAAAAAGGGTTGCTGACTTTTTAGCCTCCCATCTGGGCAGTGAATCGGGAAATGTTTGTCAAAATGGGATTGCCCAGGCCTTGGGGGCCTTGTGGATGCACTATTATTTGCCCATGGGTAGTATGGAAGAAACCTTAAAAAAAGAGACACGATCGGTCTTTTTATCCCAAAAAGCTGCTGATATCCAAGGGTTTCAAACAGCGATTCAAAATCCTTTTGGTGCTCATTCTTCTGACAAACCTTTATCTCCTCTTGAAAACCTCTTGAAAAGTATTATTACCAGTGCATCCACAGGGTTTCAGCTTCATTCCTTTTTCCCAACCAATGCCAAGCCAACGCCAGAAAGCCTTGCCAAAGCTCGGCAAAACTGCATTGAAACGTCTATGGCTTTTGCCGACACAATGAACCACCTTTTGCCTGAAGAGAAAGATCCCGAAGACGACACAGTGGGATGGATAATGGGTTATATGGTAGGGAAAAATGAGGGGCTTCGTCGGTTGTGGAATGCAGGAAACAACGTTTCAAGCGGGGTTGGCACAATAGACTTTCTTCTGAGCACCAACCCCGATCTTGAGCAGTATTTATATGCGCTTCCCAAGGTCTCTGATGCTGTTGTAAACCAATTAACAGCTTCTCAAGAACCCCGGCTGGACGATGAAGCGCTGGCCACTCTGTTTGCCGAAGTTGTGAATTACCACAGGCGTCATGATGCGGCCTTATCCGATCAGACCGCCTATCTGGAAAAAATCCTTCCCGCATACAAACCCCGTTGGGCCCCATTTCGAGCAGATGCCACTGATGCAGAGATTCACAGCATTTACGGGTACCAGTTTCTCAATGTTCGGGATTTTCTCTATAGCCAGGCTCATGGCAACTTACGACAATTTGTGTTGAAGAAAAATGGTAATACGCCGGATCCAACCCTGGATACCCTGGCCAAAAAGGTAACCGATGCCAGCTTTGAGGTGTTTAAATATGATCTGAGCATCAAACTGATTCAAAAAATGCTTCAAGACAATGAAATGGATGTTTTGTCTAAAAATTTACAGATGCTACACGTCAAAATGATGGATAAAATGGGGCTGACCACCAGTGATGTCGACTTTCGGATGCTTTTAACCCAAACACCTTCTCATCAACTTTTAGAAACCCAGGCCGCCAAAAAGGCTGAAGCCGTGAAAAACAGGCAAAAATACCTGAACGACGTGTGGCAGTATCACCCCCAACATCCCCAAAGCAAATCTATTCACCGTCCTCAATAATGGTTCAAAGCTTTATCGTTTGAAACAGAAAAGTTCTATTCCAGAGAAGGGAACGGCCTCTGGTATAAATAATATAGGGTCGGTGCAGGGCAGCTGGGGTCCCCACAAACGATAGTGAGTGGGGTAGAGGGTCAGGCCCTGCATGTATTCCTTATCTGGTTTTTGGATAGGGGAAAAGCCATGGAATGGAATTTATCGGATGGAATGGGCAAATCGCTTTTTCCCGAAAGGGGTGAAACCCCTTCGATAAGAGGGAACTTGTTCCCTCTATTAAAACCTTTTTAATTCTTAATATAAAATACACCCTCTTTTTGTTTGTGATATGAATTATCTATCGTCTGGTGAAGCAAAAAAGGGATGCCTTGGGAAATGCGGCTGAGGGACTCTATCCATTCAAACCCAAAAAAAGCAACAAAGCCCATTCGCCATGGGGCTTTCTCCCTTGAAAGGCAAAAATCACCTCTTCTCCCCCAAAAAACACAACCGGTTCCAGCCAAAATTCCTTTTTCAAAAGCATTTTATCCTTTTCTGCTGGGCACCCTGGGATGGATGGGCATGGCCTCTCCTATCACGGTCAATGCACAAACCCCAGCTCAAGCGGTGCAGCAAGCGCCAGGCCAACAGGCCGAGCAAAAAAAATCACTCAAAGTCGCTTATGAAGAACTCAATAAACGCCTACAAGCAACCCAAGAAAAATTTGATCAGCAAGCTGAGCTTCAAGCCCCGCTTAATGAGATCATGCAGCGTGTTAAAACGGATCCCAATGTTACATTGGAAGACTTAGACCTGGACCTTCCCCCACCAAGATGGTACAAACCATCCGTTGCGTATCAATTGCTGGAGTTAGGCGGAATCAAGTTAGGACGCATTCTTCAGTACCAACCCCAAGCCCTCCATGAAAAAAACCGACATCCCGATATCCGGAGAAAGGCGGAAGACTACCTTGTGGAGTATGCACAAAGTAGCTTAGCCTTTAACGAAAAAGCCGCCGAAATTTATAATAAAACCGTTTTCTTTCAAGGCTTTGAAGACATAAAGGATTTTTTAAGAACGATAGATAACAGTGTTTATACCGGATCACCAGATCATGATCCAACCATCATCCGGATTTACGATTATCACAAAGAAAAAATGGATGCCTTGCTCCAAAAAGAGATCGATACCCTTGGGCAAAAATCCGCTGACGACCAACAAAAGCGCTTTGATCAATTAAATGCTTTTTACAATAAACCCATTGCCTGGGGACATTATCACGATGAACATTGGCCCATTGAGCGTTCAAAGGCCCTTCAAACCTGGTTAAATGAAAAACGGGAGAACATCCTGAACCCCTGTGTCAAAAACCTTTACCCGCAATACCTGCGCAATCGGCTCAACAATCCCTACTTCTCCTCATGGCTTTATTCTGACCGTTATGAACTCCTATTAGCTCACAGTTTGCAAGGCCCTCACCGAGATGAAATTTTTAAAGCCTGTATGGATACATTGGAGCCAGAATTTTGGGCCAATTCAACGTCGCCGAAACTGCGAGAAAACCTTTACGAAAGCATAAAGGCATTGGCCAGCACCAATCCACAAAACCAACAGCGGGTGGTGAATCTTTTAAAACCCATGATGGCCATTGAATCAGATCCAAAATGCCAGAAACTGATTAGCAACATCCTGAGCGATCACTTTTTATACCAACACTTTTCAACCGGCCCCAATCCCCATTTACTCACGCCTAAAGCGCTTTATGAAGGGCTGGTGAAGCAAGAGAAACATCTACAAGTATTAAAAGCGGCCATTGAAAACCCCAATGTTCCCCTTCCAGAGGATGCCCACTTGACGCCGTTGGATACTCTGATTCAAAACATGATACAAACTGCTGCTACCGGGGAGAATACTGCCTATTTTGGCCTGCAAGATCAGAGCAAAGAGGCGACAGAAGCTCTGCGTCAAAATTGTTTAAAGTTTATCAATCAATTTGGCGTCAATATCTGTAGAAACCTCCCTGATGAACGGAAAAACAAGGCCCCCAAGGAACTTTTAAGAGACATTGGACAACGCAGTCATTTCTCAAGATGGGGTGGCGTGAATGTTTATGGCGATATTGGCCCCTATGGTGAAAAAATTCGAGCCCCCTTTCATGCCCCGCAAAAGCTGGTAGAACTGGTACTGGAAAAAGTCTTAACCCCCTTTATTCAATCCCTTCAGCAAGCCCCGGAGGTTTCCCTAGAAACATTCAAGGCCGGAGAAGCGCTTTTAGAACCAGACCGCTTTTATCCAGACGCAGGACCTACGAATATTCGACTTGAATTATACGAAACCCTTTTAAAACGCCTTGCAACCAGTCCCATTGACCCAAAGGAAAAAGCACAGTTAAAAGTGAATTTACAAGGTGGTTTAGAAAACTTTCAAACCTTGGCGGATTATCCTGAAATTTTGGACAAAGCGGCGCGCTTGCACCAAACCTTTTTTCCGATTCAAACCATCCAAGATCTGAGTCATGTATGCCACCTCCAGCCAAGACTGGCCATAAGAATACTAGCGCCTCAAACGGAGGTCACTAAAACCATCCTGAAAAACGAGCTTGCAGCCTTACCCCAGAAAACACCCGAGCAACAGGGTGAGGCGATCCAACAGGGTTTTAGTGCCTGGCGCTCATTCTCCTCTTGCTTTAATCGAGACGAATTTCAAAACTACGACGATTCCCTGTGGACCAAGGCGCAATCGCAAAAGCTCCACGACGATTTATTTCAAATATTTACCCAGCACTTTTTAATCAATGCCTGGGAACCCCTTTTCCAGTTAAAAACGAATTTCAAAGATATTTCCACTGAGCATAAAACCCTAAAACGAGAGACCTTTGGTTATTATGAGAACCGCATTCATGACCTTCTCCACAGTCCTTATGGGGATTTCATCACCCAACAAGTCTTAGAAACAATAGACCAAGCCCTTCAAAAGTCCTCTCACGATGAAGCCAAACGGATTGTTTTGTACCAGTCTCTGGGCAACCTGGCAACACCCAGCCGTGAAAATCATCAGAAGGTGGTTGACTTTATCGCTCGTCATATTCCTCAAGAAACAAGCGATGTTTGCAGCCAAGGAATCGGTCCGGCCCTCGGGAAGCTTTATTTACAGCACTATATCCCCATGGCCTATCCATCCGAAACGCTATTGGATGAAAAAGGCCCTGAATTTATGGCGCAAAAAGTTGCCTCACTGACGGCCTTAACCACCTATTTTGAAAAACACGAGGAACCCCCAAAAGATCTCGACCTGTTGCCCATTGAAACCCTGATAAAGCAGGTTTTTTCAGTGGCTCTCGATGACGCCCAGGCAAAAATCTTCTTTCCCGAGCAAAAGCCCACTGCCCAGGAACGTTCCCAACTTCAAATGAACTGTAGTGAAGCCGCACTCCCCATTATTAAGGCCCTGAAAAGCCTGGTTCCTGAAGAGAATGACTCCCGATATCTGGATACCGTCTTAGCTGAGGTGGGCACAAAAACTGATATTTTAAGATGGGAACATGACGCCAGACCCATAAACGATTTTATTCCAACGTT
>JANWIO010000094.1 GCA_025449835.1 Vampirovibrionales bacterium | reverse complement strand
ACGTCTGAAACCCTTATAAGGTAAGGAGCATCATCAAAGAAAACCTGTATAAGTCGTGGGAGCAAAAATAAAGTCTGAAACCCTTATAAGGTAAGGAGCATCATCAAAGATCGTGTAATTGTAGATCCACTCTGGCCATTTCTGTCTGAAACCCTTATAAGGTAAGGAGCATCATCAAAGTTCCCTTCTATCGCCTATGGTACCAGCACGTCAGGTCTGAAACCCTTATAAGGTAAGGAGCATCATCAAAGAATAAGCAGTTGGACACGCACATGAGCCATCAAGGGTCTGAAACCCTTATAAGGTAAGGAGCATCATCAAAGATTAGCATAATGGATTTCTTATTAACAAAAATAGTGGTAATCTTTAATAAGCAAAATTCTTATTAACATAACTTTTAATAACATGCCAATTAACCCACAGCCGGGCCGTCTTGGTCGTTATATTTGTAAGTCTGTAGCTGGCGAAAGCTACCAGGCATATATTCCGCCGCCATTACCACCAATTCCCGCAATTCAGCTTGAAAATATGCAAGACCTGATGGAAAAGGCGAATCAGGCTTTGGGACGCCTTGATGGGCTGGCATCTATGCTGGGTAATACGACACTTTTTCTTTACTTTTACGTGCGGAAAGAAGCGCTTTTATCCTCTCAGATAGAAGGGACACAATCATCCTTGTCTGATTTACTTTTGTATGAAAGTGAGGAGGAGCCTGGTGTTCCTTTGAATGATGTTCAAGAGGTCTCAAGCTATGTTTCTGCTATTTACTATGGTTTAAAACGCCTTGAAGAAGGCTTTCCTCTCTCACTACGACTTTTACGGGAGATTCATGAAATTTTACTCTCCAATAGTCGTGGCAGTGAGAAATCTCCTGGAGAGTTTCGGCGAAGCCAGAATTGGATAGGTGGAACTCGACCAGGAAATGCCATGTTTGTTCCACCACCACCAGAGCAGCTAATGGATTGTCTGGATAATTTTGAAAAATTTATGCATGACGAGTACGGAAGATATCCTACACTTATAAAGGCGGCATTGCTTCATGTTCAGTTTGAAACCATTCACCCTTTTTTAGATGGTAATGGTCGTTTAGGACGCCTTTTGATCACGCTTCTCCTCTGCTCAGAGGGGACATTATCAGCCCCACTTCTTTATTTGAGTCTTTATCTCAAAATGCATCGAGATGTGTATTACCAACTATTACAACAAGTTCGTGAAAATGGAGATTGGGAAAGCTGGCTTAAATTTTTCTTTGAAGGGGTATTAGAAACCTCTAGCCAGGCTGTTACCTCTGCCAAGCAGATTTTGGCTTTGTTTGAATCTGATAGAGAGCTTCTTCAGCCTTCACCTGGGATGAATATTTATGGTAAAACACAGGCATTGTCTCTTTTATCGGTATTTGATGCACTTAAAAACAATCCCATTCTATCCATTAAACAAACCGCGGAAAAAGCAGGTTTAGCTTTTCCCACAGCTAAAAGGGCTTTGGAAAAATTGGAGAAGGCGGGTATCGTTCGAGAAATGACGGGTAAACGCCGAGGCAAAATCTTTATCTATGACAAATATCTTCAGATACTACAACAAGGAACGGAACCTTTACCTCGTTGATTCTTAGTTATTGCCGTTAGGAGGCATCTTGAAATAGTTCTTCGAGGCCTTTCATCGGGATAACTTGAGTACTCAGAATGGTTCGGTATTCATGCAACCACTCCCGCCATTATAAAATAATAAAAGCCCTTTCAGGGCAAAGCTTTCAAGATAAATATAGACACACCAAGAAGATTGAGAAAACTCAATCGGATAAAAACTTGGACACCCAAACTTGGACAAAACTTGGACATGTCCAAGTTGGATTTTTGAGTGTTCAGGAGTCAGCCCAAAGGCTTAACGTGTCGATTAAAACGGTTAGTCGTTGGTGTAAATCTGGAAAACTGCCAGCCATCCCCAGGGCTTATGGTGAAACAGTAACTTATCAGATAAGTTCCCAAGCAATTGAAATGTACCTTCTCAATCAAAACCAAGAAAAATCCCACAAAAAACAGGTAGAAAAAGCTCATTGTGAGATGGTTGGCTTATGGCAGAAAGCCATGGCAAAGGGACTCTTGAACGGGAAAGTCTTTAGCCAGCGTACGATTGATGACTACTTGCATTATTCATCTCTGTTTTTCTCCAAGCATAAACAGCTCACTGTTTCTGCATTAAAAGCAGAGCTAATGAGAATCCCATCACATCAATTTGCCAAGAGGGAACACTACTTTAAGGCAATGCTATGTTTTTCCAAGTTCCTGATTCGAGAGGGCTACTTAGAAGAATTATTCTTGGAGAATATAAAACCTCTTTATCCCAAGAGGCATATTCCGCCGACTCGTTTAACCATAAACAAGCAAGACCTAGAATCACTTTTAAAGGCCTGCAAATCACCATTAGAAACATTAATTGTGGTTCTTCTTTCTTCAACTGGTTTAAGGGCCTCTGAAGCTTGCTCACTTAAGATTTAAGATGTTGATTTTCAGAATCAAGTCTTGACGGTACGCCTTGGTAAAGGGAATAAAACAAGGCGGGTTGGACTTACACCCTATGTAATAGAGGTGATTCAAGGGTTTCTCGTGAATCAAAAAAACAAAAAATCCTCTGATTTTTTACTGCTTGATAAAAATGGAAAACGAATGTCTCGTAATGGCTTATATCAAAGGCTTGAACGCATTGGAGAAAAAGCAGGTGTTGAAGTATCACCTCATGCTTTACGTAGGGCTTTTGTGACTATAAACGCCAATGCAGGGAGACCCTTACAGATGCTTCAACGGGCTTGTGGTCACTCGGACATTAAAACCACCATGGCCTATTGTCGGACCAGTGAACAAGAGGTGATTGATGCCATGAAGGATTGGTAAACGATTATAGGGATTAAAGCCACCCGTAGCTTAAAAACCCCAATTATTTGAAAAAAAAATAAATCATATATCAGTAGATATGCTTTTTGTATATGCTTCTATATGCGTAAAATGATAATTTTCATTTAACAAAGCCTAAAACTCGCTCTATATTTAAAATCGATTCCTATGGCCTCTAGCAGGCTCAACAACATGCCTTTTATTCCTGGGGTAATAAATCCTACCCAAAACAAGACAAAACATGATTGTTTTGGTAAGAAATGGGGACCGGTTGGCTCATAAAACACATAGTTTGTCTCTAAACTGGCATAAAGCAGGCTGAAAAAGTAGCGAAGCTGTCCCAGTGCCCCCATGCCGGTTCTTGCTTATAATCACCTCGACAATGCCTCTGTGTTGACTGTCTTTGTTATAGTACTCGTCCCGGTACAGCATCCAAACTTGGTCCGCATCCTGCTCCAAAGCCCCTGAGTCTCGAAGGTCACTGAGTAAAGGTCGCTTATCTTGCCGTGATTCAACACCACGATTCAATTGTGATAGGGCCATAACCGGAACGTTTAACTCTCTGGCTAATAGTTTAAGCTGTCTTGAGATGGTTGAAATCTCTTGAACCCGGTTTTCTGTTCTGTTTTCAGACTCCAAAAGCTGGAGATAGTCCAAAACAATCAATCCTAATGGACCATTTTTTAGGGTTTCCCGTTTTGCTGCAAGCCGTAAACTTGATATCGTCATTTGTGGATTATCCAGAATGGTTAACGGTAGGCCGTCAAGGGTCGTTATAGCGTGACTCATCCTATCGAGATGTTTTGTTGAACCCGCTTCTTTTAGGATTAACCGTTTTGCAAGCTCGGTTCCTGACATCTCTAAGCTAAAAAACAGAACTCGTTTATTAGCCATGGTGACGCTGTGGGCAATATTCAAACTGAAAGCCGTTTTGCCCATAGCTGGCCTGGCTGCAACTATAACGAAGTGCCCAGGGTGAAGGCCATTTGTTATATCATCTAGCTCTCGAAAACCAGTTTTAACCGTAGGGTCTGGCTTTTCTTCATCAAATGGAGCAAAAAGCTCATCAAGACCAGAAACAAGATGCTCTGAGAAATCAGCTTGTTTGTGTATTCCAGTATCTTCTGAAATCGTCAAGATGGAGCTGCAAGCTTCCTGTAGGAAATCAGATTTTGTTTCATCCTGGGCTGTCTCAATCAAGTTATAAGCCGCTTTGATAGCTTGTCGTCTTTTGGCCTTATCTAGAATCACGTCGATGTAATGGGTAACGCTTCCTGATAACCCGGCATCAATAGCCAACTGATTGATGTAGGTTCTACCGCCAACGGCTTCAAGTTGCTCATGGGTTTTGAGGTATTCAGCAACCGACACAATATCAATTTCTTGACTTGCCTTTGTAAGGCTCATTAAGGCCTCGAAAATTAATCGGTGGCTTGTTGTGTACCAATCCTGAGGCTTAAGCGTCTCCATGGCCTCGTGGGCATGCTCAGGTTTATCCAGTAGGATTCCCAAGAGACTGGCTTCTGTTTCAACTGAGGAAGGCATCTTTTCAAGCATTGCTTAAAACCTCCTCACTTTGGCAAGGTTCCCACTCATGGCAAGCCATTTCTTTACTCTGGTAAATGAAAATAGTTGCCCATTTATCGTGTGGCCTACATTCAGACGTAGGAATGACGTCATCCTTGTCGTAGGTCCTGCAAATATATGGGGATGCAAGAAGCCTATCCCGTTCTGATGTGTCCTTTATTGGCTGTACTGTATTTTGTGAGATTGAGGGGGGATTGCTTGTTGGAGTAAAGCCCTGAATCTTCCGTTCAAAGGTTGTGTAAAACCATTTAGGATTGGCAGTTCCTTTTGAAGAGGCAACATCTACCGTTTCTCTCCAACAAGAGAGGATCTGTTCTGGGCTCAGGTCGGGACGTTGATTCTGGAGGGTTACAAATTGGTTTTGGAGATATCCCTTAACCCAGCCAACGTTCTGTATATTCGGATTTCCCGATCCAAACAGATATTGATATCCAGTTTCTACAAAAGTCGAAAATTTCTCACACACACCCTCGGTTTTCAGTGTGAGGGATTCAGGAATCAGGTTAAGGGAATCAGCCGGGCTCGACACAACCTTGGTTGTGCCTAGCACAGTGCTAGCATGGTGCTCATTTTTGATATTTTGAAAATCAAGTGAAGAATATGGAGGGATAACGCTTTCAGCTTCTCGCATGTGTGGATTTTGATGTTTATAAAAGTTAAGCACCTCAATGTAGCGCTCTCCATCCGCTTCATATCGAATAATGAACCTTCCTTGACTCTCGGCAAGCTCATTTAATAAGGCGTCAACGTCCACCGATTCAAAAGGAAACAGCTCACCCTTAATTTTTAGGGGTCGGTCTTCTAACCTTCCCCGTCGGTCGGCTAAACACCACAAGCCAATAAATAGTAATCGGCATGTGGGGCTGAGTTCGGCAAGAAATTCATTCTTAAAGAAGCCGGGTTTTATGTTTCTGGCTCTAGGCATTATTGACACCCCCTTGTCTCTGGGCTTGGGGCTGGCTTTCGCCAACCCCATCCCTTTGTGGTAAACTTGTTTTATTGAATTTTTCTTTGCCCTGGCTTGCCGTTAGGGCTTTATTTTTGGTCATCTTTGCCCCCTTTATTTACTTTTTGAAGCCGCTTACGGGCATCTTTCTGATGTTTCAGGCTCAATCCATCTTTCAAGCCCTGCTGATATGCCCTTCTATCCAGAAGCATTTCAAACAGTGGGCTTCCTTCAGGGGCATAAATCCTGATGTACTCCTCAATAAATGGTTTACTGAATTTACTCATCTTTATTCCTCTCTCATTAAAGTGACTTTAACATTGTGACGGGGTAAACAAGCCCTTCCCGTCTAAGGGTTTCAAAATTCACGTAGTCATAGCGCTCATCTTTGCGAAGGTAGCCGTTAATGTCACACTTCCAGGCCCAGCCCAAAAGCGTCACAAATGCCTCTTCGTTCTCTTCTTTAACGCTGGCGAAGCTTACGATTGGCGCTCTATGTGAGAATGGGTTTCGATGGTTGAATTTAAATCTGAGGGCCTTTCCTCTAGTGGCCTTAACGTCAACCTCATCCCCCTGAGGGGTTACCCAGTCTGCACCGTCATCACCATTCAGACCCGATATAAAACCCTCTAGGGCTTGTTCCCCTAGAGTCCCCATGGCCTTGTGAAAAGCCAATTCGCTTAGTAAACCGGTTTCATCAGCGGCAGGGTTCCACCTGGCTGTTGACATCCAATCTTTACGCCTTAGCTCTGCAAGCTTCTTTACCTCTGCCAGAATATCCGACATGAATCGGTAAACATTCCTACCGTAAGGGACAATCGCTTCATAGGTGCCTATAAAGCTCTCTATGTCTATTGTTTTTGTCATTTTGTCCTCCTTTTTTATTAACAATAAGGGTTCTAACGAAAAAGACCCGATGTTTTACCATCAGGTCTTTGGTTTTTCTATTTTTCGGTTTTGGTTATCTCTTGAGAAGAACACTTAACGGGGTACTTGGCCATTGCCTGTTACTAGGAAAGGTTAGGAACCGGGTGTCCTCATATGTAGGAAGTGCCTTGAGAGCGCCATCTACGCGTTCTTTCCAGTGTTCAACCTCTTCAGGTGGAATATCTACCTTTGCTGTGTAATGGCCCAGTTTGAACATTCCGGCCCATTGATAGACCCTTTGCTTACACAAGGGGCATTCTCCAATCATGATGAGTTGTCCAATTAACTCTGAGTGTTCATCATTAGGTGGTAAATGCCATTTAAGGGCTGCCTTGAAGTGGGTTCCACAGTGTCTCATTTTTATTGCCATAAAGAGTTCTCCTTTTAATTTTGGGCATAGCTCCGCCCGTTATTTAGCACTACCGAATTAACCGGACCACTCTAATTTTAAAAAACACTCCGCACAAAAGGCAGAGGCACACGCTGAAACCCTTCCGCAGAAAGGAGACTGCAGATGACCGGTAAATGACTTTCAAATGTCACTTTAATATTTTTAGCTAACTGGAGAGGATTTCAGGATAATTTTATCGTTTATCGAATATCGGCCATTACCCTTTAAGGGTAATAAAAACTCTAGAGCTGTCCCCTGTCTTGAACACCACTTATTAAATTTTGTTCTAGCACTGCTGACTTTATTATTAGAGCCATTGTCAAATGGTTGATCGGGATAAAGGAGGTGGAATAAATCTTTAACGTGCCATTCTCTCTTTGATGGGCTTTTAAAAAATGCATAAAAAAGCTTTCTAATGTGGGTTGCGTTTTTGGGAATCGAAAATCGAATATTCCCGTCCACGCTTTTAATCTCCCCATTCTGAATAAAAAGCTCATAGGTGATGCCATCGGCCATCTCTTGGCTCTCCACACCCTCGACAGTTGGTCCCGCTAGCTGTAAAGATTGTTTACTTGCCCATTCTTTTGCCCTTTTTACGCAATCTGCATCCATGTCTACAAAAAACGCTGGAGGAAACACGATTAAATCTATCAAGAGCTGAATTAGAAACATATCCTTTAGTACACCAAAATAACGTTGTTGGGCTGATTGATATATCCAGTCAATTAAGGATTGCAATGTTGGATTTTCGGGCCCCTTAAAATTTCCCGCTGTTTCATAAGCCTCTTGTAACCCAGTTTTACAAACATTTAGCCATTGATTGCAATCCAGACTAAGCCCTAAGTAATAATCTTCTGATGCGTTAAACTGCTGTGTCCTCCATGGCTTACGCCTTTTAATGAATGTTTTTATTTCATCTTCATCACTGCATTTGATTTTATTGGCAAAACTGTCAATGTACGCCATTTTGTTAGCTTCTGAAGAGAGTAAAAAGCGTTCAAAATCAAAGTTGCGAGCAACAAAAAACGCTGGATTCTCTAAATAAATCAACTCCATAACGCCTTCTATCCATTGATATCGAGTCAACTCCCTTAACTCAGAGAAATGTAGTTTACACATCCAGTTTGTTGCCGTTTCTGTCATCACCATGGCCCTCCTTGTGGCTCTCAACTCTCTTATCTTATTTGGACGTGCTAGCCAGAAATAAAACAGGTGATAGATGGAAACGCTGACACAAGGCTTCAATTTGTCGCTTGTTGAGTGTTCGCTTTCCGGATAGGATTTCTGACACTTTGGCTTGGTTACCGATTTCGGGTAAATCGCTTTGCTTTAAGTTGTGATCTGCCATTAAAGATTTCAAAATAGCAATCGGGTCTGATTTTGGAAAAACATATTTCTGCTTTTCATAATTCTCGATAGCAATGCTTAAAAACTCGATAAAGGGATTATAGGGGTTATCAGGACTATCTTCAGTGTTCATCATAAGATAACGTAAGACATCCAGGACTTCTTGGTGTTTTACATCATTATCAATGCATAACCAAGCAAGAAGTTTGACCCCTTCCGCATGAAGCAGTGTGTCAATTTTACGTTTGATATCGTTTTTTCCATGTGCCTTTGCTATATTCGGCATGGGTTAGTACCTCCAAGATAAAGATTTTCTGAGTGTTATAATGAACTCCTAAAAGTAATCGATAGTGATTTCCCTTAATATTGATAACGGTCACCCGTCCTACTACCTCTGCTGATGGGAATGTCTTCTGAAGTTCTACCAAACTATTGTAATCCGAGGCTTTTAGCTTGAGATAAGCTTCATCCAATGCCTGCTTACTGTCTGGATGCTTACTATAGAATTCCTGCAAAGGCTTATAGGTGATGATTCTCATTATGATTCCATATTATCCCATCTTGGGATTTAATTCAACCCTGTTTCAGTCAAGGCTAAAAAACTCTATCTTATCGTTACTTCCTGGTCTTCAGGATAGGCAAGCCAAACAGAGCGTCTGCCATTTCCAGCGGAAACAAACTTAAAGCCCCGCCAACTTTCAAATTTTCCTTTCTGAAATTGCCTTGCAACCTTCCTGAGATAATCATAGTTGCATTCTAGGTGTTCAGCTAAGCCCTGTAAGGAATATAATTCCATATCAAAAATCCTTATTTTTCTTAATTTATTATATCTCACTTGTGGAATTCATCAAACCGTGTTATTTTTCAAACAAAGGTCAACTTAGACAAAACTTGGACATTCACACAAATCACATGGAGGATTAAAAATGGTGAAATGTACTTATGGGGCGGTAGCTCAGTTGGTTAGAGTACCTGCCTGTCACGCAGGATGTCGCGGGTTCGAGCCCCGTCCGCCCCGCCATTTTTGAAAATCCCTAAATTTATAAAAATATTCAAGCGCTGGATTCCATACAGGCCTTAAGTTTTCACCCTCCAATAAATCGTTCGATTAGATAAATCTCAAGAGCCTTCGTCGATGACGGCAATAAAGCATATTTCACTATTGATGATGTTCTTCGATTTTTTCTAGAGCATGGGCAGTCTTATTTTACCGATCAAGTTTGTTTCAAAATTGCCGGTTGTGCTTATCGAATGCCTTTCAAGCCGCATTCCGACTTAAATCAGGGAGTATGTTTCAGATTGTAAAGTAAATAGATGTTTAGATACTTTTTACCTGGAAATGCAGTTATTAAGAACGTTTTGCACCCTTAGAAAATTTATCATGATAAATAATTAAGCAATTTCCCAAGCTCAATTGTTTTTATTTTCTTAAGGTTTCCAAATAATTTAAATGAAATGAAGTTTGAAAATAGAAATACGGAAATGAAATAAAGGGTTGATAAAGTAAAGGATATCATTTCCACCCCCAACATCAGCAAAATAGGCTGACAATATAGCGAATTGAGATTAGCAGATAGAGAACAGGAGAACGATAATGGCATTTCCTATAGGACCAGTAATATACTCTAGGCCCACTACGGTAGGCGGTGGTCTGGATGGTATTGTACCGCCTAGAGGCCCAGGTAGTAGAGGAACTCAACCACCGGTAACACCACCGGTAACCCCACCTACAACAGGAGGAGGTACACCACCTACACCACCAGTAACCCCACCTACAACACCAGCAACACCACCAGTAACACCACCAGCAACACCACCGGTTGTTATTACGATTACCCCAGTAGGTATTGGTGCGATTACTAAACCTGGTGGCTGTGTTGCCGGACCGATGGGTGGACTGGGTGGATCAGGAATACTCACGCCTGCTCAGCAAAATATAATAAACAACGTGGCTGCTAATGCAGGGTATTATGGCCAATAAGACACAATAAAATGGATTCCGCCAATTCTTAAAACCTCATAACCACAGATTTTATTTCCCTTTTGCTGCACTGATGTAGCGAAAGGGAAATTTTTTCATCTATTTTTCTGTACCAGAATCCAATTTAGCATGCTTTCTGGGGCTCCGATAGGTGTAATTTTGATTTTACCGATGCTGGGTTCCCGAGAGGCTTTCGGTTTTCGCCCTCCAACAAGTCGTTCGATGAGATAAACCTCAAGTATGAAAAATCTGATGGGGATGTTCAGACATCTGAGGTGTCGGGTTAATCCATTTGCTGTTTGAGGGCAGAAGCGGTTGCCGGAAACACAAATACTTTATTGAACCAGTAAGACAATAAGGCAAATGGCACGACGCCAATGGCTTCCCCAATTCGCACATCCATTGCATGGGCTTTGCAAAGCCCCAAAAATGAGACATTGAGGATGTATAAAACCGCATAAACCAAAATAAACTTAAAAATAAGCAGATTATTATGGTTATTAAACACCAGTTTGCCAATGGTTTTAAAGTTAAATAACACCCCAAACACGGTGGTTAACAAAATGGCAATACTGTAGTGGCAGCCTAGAGTGAGAAAAAGTAGAAAAATAGAATAGCCAAAAATGGTGTTGATAACGCCAACCAGTAGAAAACGAACAAATTGGTGATTCAGAGAGAGCATTTTTATCAAAGCGAGAGGAGCTCCATGGAAGCGTTATTTTAATCTGTTGACATCATACATGCTAAAGGCAAAATGTGGATCAGAAACCCCGCATGGATTGCGCCTATATGCGTGCCGAATGGATTGGGGGTGAATCTTCTTTCGCTTGTGTTTGTTGTTGTAAATACGCCAGCAAAAAACTGTGATGGCTTAAATGCCGCTTGGCTCTTTTTTCAGACGTTACAAGGGGGGGGGCTGTCTTGAGAAAAGAAATCAATGCGGCCTCATCCTGGAAGCAGTGGCCTGGAATCCCCCCATTTAAAATTTGAGCGGCAATATTGCCACTTAACGGGTTGGTTAAAACCGGAATTCCGGCTGCTACGGCTTCATAAAGCGTATAGCTATAACTTTCAGGCACCAAGGACCACAATAAGACGAAGTCAATGTCGTTTTCAAACAGGACGTTCACAATGGCGCTAGAGTCAACAGTCTCTCCGGGGCAATGAAGCAGGGTGACATTGGGGACATCAGAACTTTTGAGCCGTCGGCCCACATGATAAAAACCGTAATCGGCCTGTAACTGGGGGTTTTGAGAAAGTTTGAGAAAAACATCCCACCCTTTATGAAAGATACTGTTGCCTAAAAAAGCCAGTTTTAATGGCTTGTTGTTTGGATTCTCTCTAAATTCTATGGGAGAAAGCATTTGTTGGTGAGGAAAAACTTTTATTTTATGCTCAACTTCCGGGCATCGATTGGCATAATAGGTTTTAATTGCACTTGCGATAAGATCTGAAGGGCAAATAATGCTTTGAGCCTGGTTAAATAAAGATTGGAAGAAACTTTGCCATGGTTTTATCGAAGTGCCGTAGCGGCATTGGCTACACTTCTCATGAGGCGTGATGGGGCTTTCTAGGGCGCCGCAATAGTCTGTACCATTGAATTGAAGATGATAGCTTTGGCACAAAAACGAGAAGTCATGGGTATAAACCAACAACGGTGTTGTTTTATACCGAGACAACAGCTTTTTCAAAAATGTTGGGTTCCAATGAGCAATGCTGTGAAAACAGAGCGTGGTGATTTTTTGGCTACGCGCCAATATCAAAAAGGCAAGAGCGGCTGTGAAGGGGGTTAAACCGCTTAAAAAGGGGGTATTGTTATAATGAATGCCAAATCGGGGAAGTTTGTATCGGATGAACCAGATTCTTTTTCGGATGAATTCGGGGAATATTTGTAAAAAAGCGTGACCATGCGCAATACAGGTATCCATGTCTTCCCGTTGAAATTTTTCGGTTCCCCCCACCTCGGTTAACACATTGGAATGGGAAATCATGAGTGTAAATGAGGAATGGGGTGTTTTTTGGAGAAAAGCAATTAATTTTAAAAGTTGGCGCATCAATCATCTCTGGGAAACGTTGGGTCGGGAAATATTATAGCACCAATTCTTTTCCCTCTCCTTCCAGGATCTTGACGCTTTTTCGTGAGATAAAAAAGCTTCATATTGTCAGGATACTCATGCTTTACGATATAATGCCAACGACAGCAGTGCATTTCTACCTGTAAGGAGAGCTCCGTTGGACACCGTCAATCCCCCCATCACCAAAATTGCTTTTGCACACATCTATCCTGAGTTTCACCGGAGCCGTATTTTTGATCAGGCCTGGGCGGCTCGATTCTATGGCGCTGGGGGATTGCCGTATTTTGCAGAAATTGCGGGCCAAAAAGGATATCAGGTGGTAACAGCCGACGAAGCCTTAGACCATATTCGTCAAGGCTATTGGACCCCAGAATCTGTGGGGTTGGTCCAGGACTTGGATGCGCCCTTGGGAAAAGAACTTTTACAGCTTGGCGTAAAGCCTTTGATGATAACCTGCTTGGAAGCCCCGATGTATGCAGTGCCCTTTTATGAATTGTTAACGTTCTGGGCTGAGCCGTTTCCGGTTCGCTTAATGTATCAAGGCTGTTTTTCCCATCTGGGAAAGCCTTTGGAGAAGCCAGGGGCTCAAAATATCAGTGTGCGATTTCCTGCGCTGTATTCGGATGAGTGTGTCATGGATTGGCGGCCATGGGCCGAGCGAAAACCCATGGTGATTGTGCTGGGGAACAAATATTTTCAATCCAAGCAACGGCGTTCACTCTCATTTTGGAAGAAAAAAAATCGCTTAAAAGCGCAATTAAATCGTTCAGATACCTGGAAAGATGTGTTACAAACCGAGTTGCATACAGCCCGTTTAGACACCATGCATCATTTTTTAAATCAAGGGTGGCTGGATGTATATGGCAGTGGCTGGGACCGCTTAGACAACCTTCCGATTCAGTTTCAGAATAAGTTGAAACCTTTGTTACAAAAGGGGTATCAAGGTCGATGTGAAAACAAAATTTTAACCATGGCCCAATATCGTTTTGGGCTTTGCCTGGAAAATCAGCGATATCCTGGCTATATTACAGAAAAATTGATCCATTGCCTGGCTGCAGGGGTGGTTCCGGTGTATTGGGGTGCGCCGGATGTGGCGAACTGGATTCCCGAAAATTGCTATGTGGATAGGGCTCAATTTGACTCCTTGGAAGCCTTAACTAGGCATTTAGAAGGTATTACGGAATCACAAGCTAAGGAAATGGCAGCTTCAGGCCAAGCGTATTTGGCAAGCCCAGAAGGTCAACGCCATTTTTATCCAAATTTTGCCCAACATCTGTGGGACTGTTTGGCCTTAAGTTAATTTTTAAAAAGGGATGGGGATAGGGGAAAAGAAATTGAATGGAATTTTTTTAATTTAAGGGGAGTTTTGTTTTCCCCGAAAGGGGCAACGCCTCTTCGGTAAGCGGGAACTTGTTCCCCCAAGTGAGTGTTTTTTCCAAAGCCTCTGGAAAAGAAACTTGTTGTTTCAGCCCAAGTTCCTGTTGCGCTCGTTGTGTGTTGGGAATATAACGGGAAGGACGTTGCCCCGGCTGAGGTGTTTTTGCAATGTAGATGGGTAAAGGGGGCGATGTTTGAGCGGCGACGGCCTCTGCAATTTCTTTGATGGACAGTGCTTCTTCAGAGCCAACGTTATAGGGGTGGCAAGGCTTTCCTTCAAACAGAAGGGTCCAAAGCCAGATGGTCAAATCCGCTGCATAGAGATAAGAACGGTAAGGGGTTCCATCCCCCTGAATCTCAATGGGGGTTTTCTCCAGGGCGTTTTTCAGAAAATTTCCCACGGCAAAATGTTTATCTAAAGGCAAATGAGGTCCTACAAAGGCAAAACATCGAGCAATCACTGTTTCTATTCTGTATTGCCGGTAATAACTGGCGCATAATAGTTCAGCAATACGTTTACTTTCACCATAAGCGGCATCCAAGGCCATGGGGTCAGGGGAACCCAAATAGGTTTCTGGGATATGGGATAAGTCAGGCGGTTGTTTTCCATAAATTCCCCCTGAACTGGTGAGTAAAAATCGAGAGGCTCCGCATTCTTTCGCAAACGCCAGTGTTCTTCGTGTCCCGGTAACAATCGTATCCATCATGGCCAGTGGGTTGGATTCATTTAAGGTTTGGCTGGCTTCTGTGGCCGCATGAATAATATGAGAAAACGTCTGATCAGGGAATTTAAAAGACTGCACATCTCCTTTGAGCCATTTTAAGGCTGGATGGTTTTTTAAATGGGGCATTTCTTGTTGAAATTGTTGTGGATTTCGGCTTAAAACGGTTACTTCGGCGTTAAGATTTAATTGCTGATTGATGTCTAAAAAACTTTCAACAAGCCATCGACCAAAAAAACCAGTGCCTCCGGTGATAAACAGATGTTCTCCCCTGAGGGGTTCCCAAAGAGACTCCGTTTTAGCTCGAATGAACTCTAAATCTTCTTGTAAAAGGGGCCTCATGAAACAGCAACAACCGGGTTTAATGTGGCTAAAAACTGGGTCATTAAAGGTTGAATGTCTTTTTCAAGCGCAAGTGGTTTTTTTTCCATCTTCCCATTGCCACGGGTCAGGATGCAATTGATGTTGTTGCCAGTGTTTTTCTTATCTTGTTTTAAAGCGCTTAAAATGGCATTCAGATGGTCAGGAGTCAGCAAATTCTCGTAAGGATGATAAAAGGGTTCTAAAAATGATCGATGGGCTTGAAATGAACCTTGTGGGAGCCAACCTATTGATTCTGAGAAAAAGAGGGCGGTGAGCATTCCCAAGGTAACGCCAATGCCATGGGGAATTTGATAATGAGTTGCAGACTCATAGGCATGACCAAAGGTGTGGCCGTAGTTTAAAAGATTACGAATCCCCTGATCAAACTCATCTTCTTCAATATAGGGTTTTTTAATTTCAAGTGATGTCCAGATTAAGCTTTGAAGTATTTCTGGGTTTGTTTTGAACTCGGCAAGCTTTTGTTCTATGGATTTTACAGCCTCATCTCCTGAAAGATAATGAAGTTTGATGATTTCGCCAATGCCTGATCGAATTTCATCTGGCGGAAGGGTTTGCAAAACTTCGGGAATAAGTAAAATTCTGTGGGGGGGATAAAATGTGCCAAGCTGATTTTTAAATTCTCCGATGTTAATGGAGCTTTTACTGCCAATGCAGCTGTCACATTGGGAAAGTAACGTTGTTGGGATAAATTCCCATCGAATACCCCGTCGAAATGTTGTGCTGACATACGCCCCAATGTCCTGAAGCACCCCGCCGCCAATGACCAAAAGGGTACAATCTCGTCTGAAGCCTGTTTCAATGAGCCATGTAAAAACAGGGGTTAATTCCTCAAAACGTTTACTGTCTTCACTGGCTTCGATGGAGAAGGTTTTATTGGGATTGAGATATCTGGAAAACGTGGCTTGGTAGAGATCTAAAACGGTTTTATCAATTAAGGTAAAAACATTGGGTGTGCTAAAAGCTTGTTCAAGGCCTTCTTCTAGCGTTTTAAATTGTTCAACGGCGTAAAGATGACTTTTACTTTGAATTTTTAACATGATACACACCTCATTGACACAAAAATCCCCCATCTACTGCAATAGTTTGACCTGTAAGATAAGTATTTTCCTCTGAACAGAGAAAAGCAACCATTTTTGCAATTTCAATGGGTTCAGCCAGCCGTTTCATGGGGATGGTTTCAATGATAGTGGCCAATATTTCAGGGGGGTTGTTGGCGTAAGTTAAATCAGTTGCAACATACCCAGGGCAAAGTGCATTCACAAGCACTCCGAATGGAGCCAGTTCAATCGCGGCGGTTTGGGTAAGCCCATTTAATCCAGCTTTTGAAGCCGTGTAAGCAATCCGTTTTTCACGGCTGACCAAGCTGAAAATAGAGCTGATATTGACAATACGTCCCCATTTTTTCGCTTTCATCCCAGGAGCAAGTCCTTGAATAAGCTGCAAAGGGGCTTCCAAATTCACCTGCAACGTTTGCTGAAGATTCTGGGCGTTTAGTTGCTCTAATGGGGCAGGATAGTTGATGCCAGCATTATTCACCAAAATATCGACCACGGCATCCTGGATAGACTGAAGATAAGCCGTTATGGAGGCTGGATTACTTAGGTCCATCTCTTTTCGAGACGGTGTTAGAACCTCAATCCCTTTTTGTTGTAGCACTTCTGCGATAGTGAACCCAATGCCACGAGAGGCTCCTGTTACTAGCGCTTTGTGCATCTTACCAATAGGTTCTCCTTAGGCAGAAACAACAGGTATTGTTGCCGATGAAAATCGTTTTTCCAGCATTTTAATTCGTTCTGCATCTTCTTGAGATAAGCGTGCATAATGCTGTTGCTTATTTTTAAGCCACAAAAGCTCAAACTCCATGGCTTTCAAAAAGGCTTCTGAGGAATTATCGAGGGCCTCAGGGCAGTCAAAAATGATTTTGCGGGTTTCATATCGATCAATGTGGGCATCGGGGAAGTTTTTAAAGAAAGGAATTGAGTCAATGGAAACGCCGCCACCGACAATTACATCCAACCCTTTTGCCTTGGCTTTCCGGGATAAACGAATGCAAATATCCTGCACTTCGTCATTATTCACAGCGCTGCGCTGGCAGTCACCATAGAGAGAACCCACCAAATCAACTCGCCCAATCACAACTCCTGCAAGGTTTCTGACTTCAGGAAGCTCCAGCATATCATCAAAGTTATTGCATGCGGTGATGGTTTCAATATTCACCAAAAATTCGGTGTTCATCTGAACATCTTCAGGAAAGACCATTTGAACCGCATTTAAGAATTTTTTTAAGGCATAGGGGGTCTCAACCATGGGCGCAATAATGCGTTCAGCCCCTAAGAGGATCGCGTCATGCATATCTCGAATGGCTTCACAGCCCCCAATTTTCAAATTCAATCCCAATCCTGCCCGAAGCGCAACATCCTGTAAGCGCCATAGTTCATCCAGCCGGGTGCCTTCTGCCTCAAACTCAGCTTTGACAGCACCAACATGATGAACTTCCTTAAGTTCGATTAACAGCGAGAGCATTTGTTTTTCGAGATGATTCATTCAAGTGGATCCTATATTGCTTGCTTACTCAACCACAGGTATTAACATATTACTTAAAAGTTCTTCTTTTTCCAAAAATGGATACATGTCTTCTAATGGGGTTGAAACAATGCGTCCATCGGCTAATTGCTTGGAAGAAGCCTTGGGTTCAAAAGATTGATCTCGGCTTAGTATAACTTCACATAACATTGGGCCAGGTGTCTCTAAAATTTCTGTAAGCCGGGTTTGAAGGGATTGATGGGTGTCAAGTCGATGGGTTGTGAATCCATAGGCTTGCCCCACTTTTACCATATCTGGGAAAGAAACCCCGGAGTCTGGTCCTTCTCCCACACAACGCTTAAAAAAGCCCAACTGGGTTTGTTTAATGGATAAATAGCCCCCATTGTTCAAGACAAACAATTTAATGGGGAATTGATGGTGGATAACAGTTTGAAGCTCTTGGATGTTCATTTGAAGGCTGCCATCTCCCGCTAGGCAAATAACCCGTTTGCCGCCACGGGCCACCGCTGCACCAATGGCTGCTGGAAGATCGTATCCCATGGAGGCACAGCCTGAATTACAAAACATGCGGAGTCCTTTTTTAATGGAGGCGGCCTGATAGGTAATCACACATGCACTGCCATCGCCACATACCACTACATCGTCTGGTTTTAGAGTATCGAATAGGACCTCCATAAAATAGTAGGGATTGACATAGTTTTCAGCCTGTCGATGTTTGGGTAAAACCCCAGGATAGCGATTTACCCGATCTTTACACCAGGCAAGCCATGTTTGATGGTGTGGGGTGTATTGGCAACTATCGATACATTTTTCCAACGTTTCTAAAAATAGTTTGGCATCACTGTGAACCGGAAGATGGGGCTGAACTGTCGGCTTTTGGAGTTCTTCAGCATCAATGTCCACTTGAATGAGAAAGGCTCCTCTGCCAAAAGTTTTCCAGTTATATCCCACTTGACGAATATTCAGCCGAGAACCGATGACCAAGACAACATCTGCATTTTGAATTGTGAAATTGCCAGGCCGATTCCCAATGGTACCGGGGCGTCCACAATAATGTGGGTCATCCGAAGCAATTAAATCATGAGCAGTCCAAGCCGTGGTGACGGGAATGCCTAGTTTTTGAATGACGCGATCAAAAACAGCTTGGGCTTGCGACAAGTGAATCCCGGTGCCGACCATAATGGCAGGGCGATCTGCATTTTGAATGCGTTGTAAAACTTCTTGGCATTGCTTTTGTAGAAAATCCATATCCCAGTTCAAAGCATCCTCTGCCGAATCATAAGGCGTCAATGCTGCTTCATCAATCTGAGCAGACTGAATATCAATGGGGATATCCAACCAGCATGGTCCAGGTCGTCCTGTAGAGGCAAGATAAACAGCTTTTTCAAGATGATATCGAATGGTATGGGGGTCTGTCACTAAAACCGCATACTTAGTAATGCCTTCTACCATGCGAATGATATCGGCTTCCTGGTCTCCCAGTTGGCGAAGGTTTGGCAAGTTGTAGTGGGCCATGAGGGTTTCTTGCTTTACCTGGCCTGAGACGATTAACATTGGGATAGAATCTGTCCAAGCACCAAACACACCGTTTAAGGCATTAATGCCACCGGGTCCAGTTGTCACATTTACAACGGCCATTTTTCCTGTAACTCTGGCATATCCTTCTGCTGCAATGGCACAAGCCTGTTCGTGGTGGCAACAAATATAATTTAAACCGCCATGTCCGAAAGCGTCATTTAAAAACATGGCCCCGCCACCGGTGACCATAAACACTTGGCTAATTCCCAGTGTTTGTAAGTGTTTTACAATATAATCACTGATCCTCATGAGTAATAGATCCTTGTTATATAGAGCATTTGGGAAATTGTTTGTAATAAAAATGTTAAAGGAACCGAAGTTCAATTTGAACGGTAGTTTAACATGCATATTTTAATAATTAAATACTCTCCCTTTGGGTTAAGTCAAGGGGATGATTCTCCACAAAATAAAGCCTTTTTCACTGGCTATTGGTGGCTAAAATCGGAAATTATCAAGCTCGTCTAACATGAGGTATGTTGAAATAAAGTTTGCTAAAGTTTTGGGTGAATATCATCCTAATGAATAGGAATATGTTGAATAGATGCAATCTTTGCATGAAAGAGATGTCATGGTGTGGTGTCCAAATCAGGTTTTCAAATCAGCCTAAAATTGGGAAACCTTGAGCTATTCTATTAAAATGCAATCCAATGAGGGCGTGTTGCAATGGCAGTGTTAAGTTCCATGTGAGTGTCTCCAAACCATTGCTTGGGGATAAAAGTGCTTCCTTCGGTTTCTCTTAAAATGGCAGCACTGTATGAAAACTGAGAATTCGAGATAATCAATGCATTGGCACGGCGCATCAAGGCGTGACTTACAAAAAGATCATCCCCCACCCGGTATTCAATGCAAAACCCATGGCCCGCTAACCCTTCATTAAAATACGATTCACGAATGGGGGAATCAGACAGAAATACAAGCCTTTTGGGCAATTTGTCAGACTGTTGCAAGAGGAGATCGAGAATGGTGTCATCATCAACGAGATGGCTGGCTACGTTTAAATAATCCCCACGCCGAAGATGGATTGCACAATAGTCTGGTTGGCCAAAGCCCAGTTCATTTAATGCATTAAGGGTGTCTTGGCGGATGGGAAAGTGTTGACACCACTCTCCAGAGGTTACGGCAGCTTTTAACAAAGAGGCCCGTTCCGTCGAACCATCAGGAAGTTCTTTGATAAAGGGAAGTTTCCTCAGCGTTGAGGATTTTTGGATCTTTTTCAATAAGAATTTGGAAAATTTTCCAGGAGAGAGCTTCTTTAGGGTGATGTCATAATACGAGAGTTCAAAAGGGAAGATGCTGACGCCCTCTCCAGCTTGTGCGAGTCGTGGGGACATTGAAAAATAGTTTAAGTCGAATAAGACTTTGTGGCCTTGCGATTGCAGGTAGTAACCAGTAATCCAGGTTAAAATTTGAGCGCCTAAGCCACCCGCCATGGGTAAGATGGTTACTCCTCGCCGTGCTATGCACATGTTGTTTTACGGTTCCCTGCTAAAGTGTAACGGAAATCTTTTTTTCGAGTATTAGAAATGGAAAGTAAGAAAGCGTCTGGGTTTTGGGTTCTATTCCCACAGATAAAATGATAACCCAAAAATAGGGAGAATAGGGTAAACTAAAGGAAATACGGATGTTTTTTAGAGGAAGACCCTTGCATGTCATGGCTTTCAAAATAGAATGGTCCATGATATAAATTTTTCAACTTTTGAAGTGAGTTTACATGTTAGACAAAAATAAATTTACGCCGAAACGCATTAGTATTGTCACGCCTTGCTACAATGAACAGGATAATGTTCAGGAAATCTATCGGCAAATCAAAGATGTTTTGGGTCAATTTCCAAGTTATACCTATGAACATATTTTTATTGACAATGCTTCAACCGATTTAACCGTTCCCAAACTCATTGCATTGGCTGAACGAGACCCCAATGTCAAAATTATTATGAATGCTCGCAATTTTGGGCAAATCCGATCGCCTTATTATGCCATGTATCAGGCTAGCGGTGATGCCGTTATTGTGATTGCCTGTGATTTACAAGATCCTCCCCAGCTCATTGCTGATTTTATCCGGCACTGGGAATCGGGCTATAAAATTGTAATTGGCGTCAAGGTGGAAAGCGAAGAAAGTAAACTCATGTTTTTACTGAGAAAGCTTTATTACACCGCAATGAAACGCATCTCTGATGTTCCATTGATTAAAAATTTCACAGGCTTTGCGCTTTACGATCGTCAGGTTCTTGATATTATCCGACAAATTCAAGATCCAATTCCGTACATGCGGGGCTTGGTATGTGAAATTGGTTTTGAGAAAAAAGTTGTCCCGTATAAACAACCCTCTCGTAAATTTGGCATTACCAAAAACAACTTCCTGTCACTCTATGATTATGCGGTGTTGGGTTTAGTCAACCACTCAAAAGCGCCTATTCGGATTGCGACTTTTTTAGGTGTTTTGTTAAGTACTTTGGGGATTGTAGGTGCTATTGGTAGTATTTCAGCAAAGTTGATTCTGGGTGGCCAGTGGCACCTTTTAAATACATTGCCATTGGTTTTGATGAGCTTTTTAGCAGGGGTTCAATTGGTCTTTCTGGGGCTTATTGGTGAATACCTCTTATCTACCCATTACCGCATCTTAAATCGGCCCATGGTGGTTGAAAAAGGACGGGTGAATTTTGAAGAGCCCACCGATCCAGAATTAACCCAGCTTCAATTTGAAGCGTCTTTAAAAAAGAAAAAATCGCTTATTTAATAGACCGTTTTGAAGGTTTTTGCTTATCCTATTTTGCTTTCCGTAGATAGACGGTTAATAAGGGGCCTTTGTCAATGAGCGTATAGTCTTTGCGTACTGCATCAAAAACAGTTTTTAAAAGACTTAATCGTTTTACTCGTTGAATCGACTCTTGAGACATATCGCCAATATAAGGCACTTCAGGACTAACAATATCGGTTAATCGAAGCGTGTTATCAATATCGGTGTCTACAAAAAGATATTGTGGCCGCGCTTTTTGAAGGGTTTGAATACAAAGGTTAATTTCTTTTGAGGTGAGTAAATACCAGGGCACATCAAAATACGGTAAGCCATTATATCGCTGGGCTAAAAAGGGAAGAATGTTATCATGCTTTGAAATAATATAGATTTTTGATTGTGGTGCATAGTGTTGAATGCGTTGAACAGCCTCTTCAAAGGGTTGAGGGTCCACGGTGCTGATAAATTGAGCCCGTTGAAAATGCCATTGATACGTTTTGTGGGTTTTAAAGATCATTGAATATTGGTGATATTCTCTCCAATAGTATCGGATGCCTGACAAATAAACAAATGAGGCACAGCATAACAGTGCCACCAGCAAAATTGTTATTTTTTGTTGAGAGGCTTTTGTTTCTTTCAATAGAATTTGGAGCCCGATGACGCCAGTTAAAGCCAGAATAGGCATAAAGGGTAATAAATGATTGATATCAGATTCCCAGACAAAATAGGTAAATAATACCTGACAGTAAAGCAATAGAAATATAAAAATGTATTTATGTGGATTTTGTGCCTTCCAGAAGGCAATGTAAAACAAATAGCCGATACTGAGGATGAAAAAGATTTCAAATTTAAATAAGGGAGCCAGTTGGCCTGCGGCCAAGCCCCTTATAAAATACCCTGTCATATAATCGGGACCAATTTTACCCAATTGAAAAGCAATGAGTCCCAAACATGTGGCTCCAATAACTGGCCAGAAGCGATTTCGAGGACATTTTTTGGGTTCTTGGATTTGGCGTAAAACCAGCACAACAACCAACGAAAATAGGCCACCCAGGCCAAAGAGGGGGTAAATGAGAATGTCCAAAATGGAAAACAGAAAAGCACTATAAAGATAAATAGTGCGTTCTTTATAGAGGTATAAGTAGAAAAAGAATAGGATTGAAATATCAAAGAGGTGTCGAAAGGGATTTAAGCCGGGTCCTAAAAAGAGAAACGTAAAACCAATTCCATTTAACAAACCCATCGCTAGTAAAAGGGTCAGAGTAATATAAGGAAGTTCTCTTAAAAGCAAAAAAACAACGGCAATAAATGCCACGTAATAGAGAAGATAAAACAGAAAGGAAAACCTAAAACAGTTTTGATAACTTATCCCCCCAAACCAGGTCATCAGTTGTTTGAGGGTTAAGACGTTGACCCAGCCGTATTGCATATAGCAGTTTTGAATCGGTTTTCCCAAGGAGATTTCATTTATCGGCCCCAAAATGTGATTATAGTGATGAAAAATCCAACGGTTTAAGAATTGCCAACGTAACTCAAATTGATTTTTTTTAAGAAACTGAATTTCAATGGGTGAAAACTGTCGCTGATGAGGTGGTGGAAAATAGCAACCAGTAAGTGTGTCTTTTGAAATTTCTGGTGAAAAATTAGAAATAGCGAGGGGCTGATTGGACTTGGCCGAGAGGGGGGCCATTTTTCCACAAACCGGAGATTCAAACAAATGATGTTCCTGGATAAAGTGCTGATCATTAACAAAATGGCTAGACAACAAGGTTTGTTCCGGGATATCGAGGAAGGGGTTGATCATTTTTGGGGTTGTGAACGTAAAAGGGGCAAACATTAAAATAAGCTCAAGGACAATAAAAACCACAATGCCCCAACAAATTTTTGAAAGTCTCGCGGGAGCGGGAATTATATTTTGAAGCCAAGGGGCAATTTGGGCCGATAATAAAAATCCAACCCAAGCGAAAACGCCTAAGATAAAAAATAAAACGTTTTTGCCAAGGCCGAGCAAGGCAAGGTTGGTGATGCCCAAAAAACAGAACCATAGGGTTAAGTTGTTTTGAAAGGACAGATCTTGCCAGAATAGCATTAGTTTTTGGAGCTTATTGCCTCGATAAGCATAGAAAAAAAGTAAATAATACGGCAATAAAAGGAAAACCAGGAGAAAATAAAACCCAAAATCTTGGGGTTTGTCGTGGTTGTAAAAAAATTGTGCCCACGCATTAAAGTGAACATGCGACGTTAAGGGATGTTTGAGGACCTTAATAAAAGACTGAATTAACCCAAATAAACCAATACTGCTGACAAAAAGAAAAACAAAAAAAAGGGTGTCTAAGTTGAGATGAAGATGAATTCCCGAAAATTCATTTTTTTGACATCGCAGCGTTTGGTGATCATTTTCATCCAACATGCAGCCTACTTCTTAATGTTCAGGGGGAGGGATGTTCGAATAATTGTTGAAATACAGAAATAATATAGGCCAAGGCTTCTGGGGATAAGCCGGGATAAAGGCCAATCCAAAAAACCTGTTGCGTCACAAAATCTGCATTTTTGAGAGTTCCCACCACTCGATGGGGAATATTTTGATAAGCGGGTTGTCTCAGCAAGTTTCCGCCAAACAAAAGTCGGGTGGCAATGCGATGGCTTTCAAGATGCTGGATGATTTCATTTCGGGTGTAAGGAGAGGATTCTTTCACCGCAATGGGAAATCCAAACCAGCTGGGGTCTGTGTTTAGAGTAGCCTGGGGCAAAATTAAATGGTCTTGAAAAGGCGCTAATCCTTCGTAAAGGATTTTAAAATTTTGACGCCGGGTCTCTACAAAATTATCCAGCTTGCCTAATTGAGCAACTCCCACGGCTGCCTGCATATCCGTTACTTTTAGGTTGTAGCCAATATGAGAATAGGTGTATTTATGATCATACCCACAGGGTAAGCTTCCCAATTGCCAATCAAAGCGTTTTCCGCAGGTATTATCCACGCCAGGTTCGCACCAGCAGTCTCGCCCCCAGTCTCGAAAAGACTCAGCCAGCTTTTTCAAAAGTGGATTGTTGGTCATCACACATCCGCCTTCACCCATGGTGATATGGTGGGCTGGATAAAAGCTAACGGTTGAGATATCCCCAAAGGTCCCTACTTTTTGTCCGTTATAGGTTGAGCCCAATGCATCGCATGTGTCTTCAACCACCCAAAGATTATGCTTTTTGGCAAACGCTAAAATGGCCTCCAGGTTAAACGGATTTCCCAGGGTATGGGCAATCATAATGGCCTTGGTTTTTTCGCTGTAAGCTTCTTCCAGATGTGTAATATCAATGTTGTAAGTCGGAACATCGATATCGAGAAAAACAGGCACCAATTGATTCTGTAAAATGGGGTTCACCGTTGTGGGGAAGCCTGCTGCAACGGTAATGACTTCATCGCCAGGCTTTAATTGACGCTCTCCCAGTTGTGGGGATGTTAGGCATGATAATGCTATCAAGTTGGCAGAAGAACCTGAATTAACGAGTAATGCTGCACGGACTCCCAACCACTGGGCAAACTTTTGTTCAAATTCTCGGGCATAACGTCCCGTTGTGAGCCAAAAATCGAGAGATGAATCCACCAAAGCTTTGACTTCTTCTGAATCAAACACTTTACCACTGACAGGCACCTTGGAAGTACTCGGATTAAAGGCATTTTGTGGAAAAGCGTGTTCTACGTATTGGCCGACCAAATCCAAAATTTGCTGCCGTAACGCTTGGGCTTCTTTAATATTGGATTTAGCTGCGGGCAGCGTATTCGTGGGTGTTGACATGGGCTTGTGTAGTTCCTGTTAAAAAGTGCTGATACCAAGCAATGGTTTTTTCTAATCCATGGTCCAGGTTAAAAAGCGGTTCCCAGTGAAGCAAGTCTCGTGCCTTTTGAGCGCTCAAATACTGATGGCGAATTTCGTTAGAGGCTTCATTGAGAATAACCGGTTTCAGAGAAGATTGCATGAGGTGCAAGATTTTTTCAACCAGGTCAGTCACTGAAATTTGAAGTTCATTAGAGAAGTTAAACGCTTCTCCCCATAGATCTTCTCGTTGAGCCAATTGCTCTGCCAAATGCATATAGGCCGCAGCGCCATCTTCAACATAAAAATAGTCTCGAATGAATTGGCCATCGGAACGGATAACGGGTTGCTGATCCCGAATAACACTACGAATGGTTCCTGGAACAATACGGTTCCAGTTTAAATCGCCACCACCATAGAAGTTTCCGCAACGAGTAATGGAAACTGGCATTTTATACGTATGGGCATAAGTATGAGAAATGAGATCCGCACAGGATTTACTCACATCATAGGGATGGCTGCCTTGCAAAGGCATTGTTTCATCATAGGGTAAAACCGTTTGTTCGCCATAGGCTTTATCCGAAGAAGCGATTAAAATTGCTTTTACCAGTGGAGAACGTCGGCAGGCCTCTAAAAGTGCCCAGGTTCCCTGGATATTGGTTTCAAAAGTTGATATTGGGTTTCGATTTGCCACACCTACAATGGTTTGAGCGGCTAAGTGAAAAACCGTGTGAATCTCATATTCACCCAGCACCCTTTCAATCAGGGCTTGATCGGTAACATCACCCCGAACAACTCTGACCGATTCAATATCGCCATGGCGAGCCAGTTCGGATTGAGGCACCCAATCTCTCACTAAACATACAATGTCGGCTTCTGCCGCTTTTAAGTAGCGCACCAGCCAACTTCCCAATAAGCCTGTTGCCCCAGTCACCAATACGGGACGATCTTGCCAATAGGCTTTATTAACAGTGTATGTGGTTTCAGACAATGACATTGGCTTGTTCCGTGACGGGAGTTGTAATGGGAGGTTCATTTTTCCAAACGGTCCAGGGGGTTTGATTGATTTCCCACAGGTTATTCAAGTGGAGGTATTCCCGATACGTATCCATGGCATAGAAGAAACCATCATGTTTATAAGCAGAGAGCTGTCGATCTTGGGATAATAGCTCTAAGGGCTGTTGTTCTAAGATGCAGTCTTTATCAAGGCTTAGGTAACTAAACACTTCTTTGCTGAAAACAAAGAACCCGGCGCTTACCAAACTGCTCACTTGAGGCTTTTCAATAAATTCGGTCACTTCATGTTCTTCATTAGTCACCACCTGGCCAAACCGAGACGTTGGGTAGACGGTTGTTAATGTTGCTAAACGCCCTTGGCTTCTATGAAAATCCAATAACTTGAGGATATTGACATCACTCAGACCGTCACCATAGGTGACCATGAACTCGTCGGTATCAATGTATCGTTCGACCTGTTTAATCCGAGAGCCTGTCATGTTGTCTTGCCCGGTATCCACCAGAGTCACTTTAAAATCTTGTTCAGTATGCCCGCCATGATAGGTAATTTCATGATCTCGTCCTAGAGAAATGGTGAAGTCGTTGCTCATGGCTTCATAATTCAGAAAGTAATCTTTAATTAAGTGCCCGCGGTATCCCAAGCACAAGATAAATTCTTTAAATCCATAATGGGCATAAAGTTTCATAATATGCCATAAAATGGGGCGACCACCTACTTCAACCATTGGTTTTGGCCGGTATTCGGTTTCCTCACGAAGCCGTGTGCCTTGACCACCGCAGAGAATAACGACTTTCATAAACAGTCCCTTTTGAGCTTGTCAATTCGTAAATATGCTGAATTATAGGCCAAACATGGTAAGGGTTGTCAACGGGCGGTGTAAATCAGTCTCACTTTTATGATACAGATACGAGTTTATTTTTGGATACTGGGGGACACATTAAAGTTGAGTTTCTGTTTGGGCAGATTGGGGAAAGGTGGTGGGTGTAGTATAATGGGCCATGAGATTCAGGAGCGCCTCCGGGGTATCTGCCTCTAAAACAAGCGATCGGAGTGTTGGCGTCAGGAATTGTTCGGCCATAGCGTGATCAAAAAATTGGATCAGGGGATTGTAATAGCCCTCAACATTTAGCAGTCCATGGGGTTTTTGATGGAGCCCCAATTGTGACCAGGTGATAACTTCACAAAACTCTTCAAAAGTTCCAAAGCCCCCCGGCATAGCAATAAAACCATCGGATAAATTGGCCATTAACGCTTTTCGTTCATGCATTGATTTAACAACGTGGAGTTTGCTTAATCCTGTGTGAGCCACTTCTTTGTTTACCAAAAACTGGGGGATGACACCGATAACTTCGCCTCCTGCTTCTCGTGCAGCATCTGCCAGAATCCCCATGAGGCCCACATTGCCGCCGCCATAAACAATGGTAATACCTTTGGCTGCCAGGAGCTTTCCCATGTTTTCTGCAGCCATTTTATAGGCAGGACGTACGCCGGGCCTGGAACCGCAGAAAATACAGATTGCCTTCATCTCAAGTCTTTCTAGAACCTTTATTTAAAACAAAAATAGCATGGCAATGCTGTGAGATACCATGAGATTCTACACATAAGATTTTAATGGGTGTTGAAAAAGTGCTTTAGTGTGTAGACTCTAGAACGAGTCGATCTTGTTGAATCTTGAGTCGCATGTCTTTTAATGAGTTCATCCCCAACAATCCGCCAAACGCAATATCGGGTCCTAAATCTTGAACAATGCATTGAAGATTATTAATGGTAATCCCCCCAATGGTCACTTGGTGAAGGGTCACTAAAGGGGCTTGAATGAGCCCATTACCGGTATGAATCATGGTGGTGGGTAGATTTGGGTTAAGACGAATTCCAAGCTTTTGGGCTAGGCCGGGTGTAATTAATGAATAGGTTGAGCCAGTATCAATCACAAAAGAAGAAAGAACCTCTTTATCTACAATGGTTGGGATTGAAAAATATTGGTTTGCGTCTCGTTTAACCACAACCTGTTCAGGCTGTACAGGCTTTGGCTGTATCTCATCCCATTGTTCTTGGTTAAGCTTGTTAAGGCTTTCTTGAGCGAGGCCTGCAATAATGGGATTTTGGGTTTGATGTACAACCGCATTAAAAAATTGTGAGGCTTCCAAAACTTGAGAATCGTCTGCTTGGGCGTACAAAAAAGACATCACGCAAAGGCAAGTCATTAAACCACTGAGCAGTACTCCGATCTTCCTCAAGTCAATCTATCCCTTTCAGATTTATTGGGAGATTTATAAAAGATTCGGCTTCGTTGGGATAAACTTTAATTCTTTTCGGTTTCACTCATTCTAACCAGCGTCAGTTGGGTAGATCTTTCAGAACATTCATCTAAGAAGCGTAGGTCTTATATCGGAAAAAAAAGGGGCTTTTAGCAGATCGTATTAAGGAGTGTTTGCGGGGCCAATCTGACTCTCTTTTGTATCGGCTGATTTTACCCATTCTCTTGTCATAATCACTTCGCCCTGATCATTATAAGCATTAGGGCCTTTCCAATGGGCCAGCATGTCGCCATTGGCCGTATATATAAAGGATTCTCCTGAGTTTACAAATAACCCCGCTCCTACTAGTTTTCCCTCTGGGTAGCTGTAATCAGCGTCTCTGCTGGGATAGATTTTCAATCCTTTGGGGTGATTGCTGATACTAATCTTGTAAAGAGAACCATTCTCATGATAACAAGTGCTTCGGTAATCCCCGATATGGTAATAGCAGTAATCGCCATTGCTAAAGAATGAAAGTACTTTATTCCCTTCAAGGGTTTTGTTTTGCAGTCTGGCTTGAAAGTTACTATCAAATTCAGGATCTTTTGAGGGGTATGAAGAGGTATCAATTTGCGAACCAACGCCATTAAACGAGGCTGCTTTGGCTTTTTCAGGGGTCCATGTGTATTGAACATTAGCTCTTAGAACCGGTGTATCATCGGTTTTTGGCTGTGATGAGGGGGGGGTAATGGGAAGGAGGGATGGAGATTCTATTTGTGCAAAGGCAATCGGTAAAATCAGAAGAACAATCATGGTTAGAATGGAAAAAACAAGTGATTTCATGAGATCCAATCTGTCTAAGCTCTAGGGCTATCGTCTGAGAGCATTCTTTATATATTACAATATCAATGGCTGTTTTGACTTCGGCTAAATGATGCAATTCTGATAACCTGAGATGTTTTGTATTAAGGTTTGTTACATTATTTTAGCCTTTTGTTATGGTCGTCTCTGTCTAAAAGGGCATGCTGCTTTGTAAAATTTTATGGTCCTCATGTCAAAATTTAGATGAAGCCTTCGTTTATGCATAAGGTTGCTTATTGATTAATATGAAATATAAAGAAAGTTTGAAGAAGTTGTTGCAAAGTT
>JANWIO010000093.1 GCA_025449835.1 Vampirovibrionales bacterium | reverse complement strand
TGTACAATAATAATGCGATGAATTTTGTGGTCGTACATCGTATTGGCCAAGGTTTCAACCGGGGTGCTGGGATAAGCCGTGTAGACCTCACGGGTCATGTAATCCGACACAAACCCCTCAGAGGGAATGACGTAAAAGCCCTCTTCTCCCATCATCCGATTAAGTTGAGATTGGGAAAAATAGTCTGCCTCATAGGGGATATCAATTTCAGCTTTCATCAAGTCTTGCATCGTGACCACCCCAATTAAAACACCATTGTTATCCACCACCGGCGCCCCCGATATTTTATTGACGGTAAACACTTCGGTGGCCTCCTTGCACGATAACTCCGGGTGAAGGGTAATGAGTTTATCACTCATAATATCTTTGGCATAAAACGGCATGGCAGCATGCTCCTTTACTGATTTTATTCACCAATTGGACTTATTTTAAAGTGACACAAACGCATCCATTTGAAATGCAACAAGTGCCTATTAGACAGATGACTGACACCGTCGATGGTTAAATGGGGAATTTGAGAAGGAGAGACACCGATTATGATGAAAGATGATTGAAAGTCCTCCGGTAGATGCCAAAGCTGTACCTGGTTGTGTCTGCTGTATTGGTTGGGAATCGTTTAGGGAAGGAGAAAAAAGGCCCATGCATCTTTCAGAAATCATGAATACCGACATTGAAACCGTGTCTCCAGAAACCTTGGCAGAAGGAGCGTGGAATCGCATGAAACGCCAGCACCAGCACCATCTCATTGTGGTAGCGGATCATGAAGTGGTGGGAATCCTTTCAGCCAGAGATTTAGGAAAACCGCAGGATAACTCCTTTCGAGAACCGCTCAGGGTGGCCGATGTGATGTTGACCGATATTATCACAGCTCAGCCAGATACGACCATTCGTGAGGCCGCAAATCTGATGCGAGGCTTCACCATTGGATGCCTGCCGGTGCTTAAAAATGGCAAACTCGTGGGGGTGGTAACGGTTTCAGATTTATTGGAATTAATTGGAAAAGGCTTATCCCGAGGAGCCATTTTAAAAGAACGGCGGATTGTCTCAGGGCTTCCGCCTTATCTTCGCCCCGGCCGCCCACAAATCACTTAAATCTGAGGAGCAAAGGCCTCTGGTATCGAAAAAGAATTTACGAATGAAGGAGACAATTGGGATGAAACGCATTCGTCATGTCCCGGACGGACCCCACCAAGGTTACGTAAGACTCGCCCTACAGGCTCCTCTAACGCACCCTATCCTCCCCTTTTGAAGGGGAGGAAGTAGCCCTAGGTGAGGCTGTAAGCCGAGCCATAGGAATACAGGTAGGGTCCGACAGGGAGGTGTCCAGAGGAGGGAACGGGCCTGACATTTGATCATCATTCGACAGGGAGGTGTCCAGAGAGGAGGGAACGGTCTCTGGTATAAACAAAATTTCCATTGAAAAACGTCAAGGAGAAAAGAATCCATGAGACTTCAAGACATTATGAACACCGATGTGGAAGTCATCTCTGAAGATGAGCCCGCAGAAAACGCTCAATATCGGATGCAACTGAAACAAATTCACCACTTGGTTGTGGTTGGAAAGGAAGAAAATGTGGTGGGAATCATTTCAGATACCGATTTCAAGGCCCTGCCCAAAAAGAGAAGTATTCGGGAGCGATCTAGAGTATCAGATATGATGACCCGGGACATTGTAACAGCAAAGCCCGCTACCACCATTAAAAATGCGGCAAACTTACTCCGCGGACACACCATTGGGTGCCTACCGGTCATGGAAGATCATCACCTGGTAGGGATTATTACCATTTCGGATCTCTTAGAGATCATTGGCCGCGGCGTCGAACAGTTTGCGGTACATCCTAAGCATAAATAAATCTGTTCGGTGTTATTGCTTTGAAGAGGGCAGCTCTTGGCGAATCCACCCCGCGGGGAAGGCCAGTAGCAAAATCATGCATGAAAAATTCAACAGGGTATAGCTCTCACACATGGGTAAGCCCGTAATACTATTGACCAAAATAATCATTAAAACCGAAGCAATGGCGAGATTGGCCAATCGTTGCTGAGGCGGTGATTTTCGCAAAGCCCCCCAAAAGCCCCGAAGCATTAAGACAATATAACTGAGCATCACACCGGCCCCCAAAAGCCCCATGTCATACACATATTTTAAGTAAGCGTTATGCGGATGAATGGAGGTAAACCTCACGGTGGCCGGAAACAATCTGTAATTATAGTTGTGCACACTGATGAGCTGAGAAGAACTATACCAGCCTTTTCCCCATAAAATCGTGGGCCAGGTCAGATTTTCAAGAACCAAATGCCACACCGACTCTCGAATCTGAAGCGTATCCGTATGGGAAAAGCGAGTAGTAACAACCGATAACAACTCACCATGATCCCAAAATCCTTCCCACAACAAGAAAATAATCGTCAGGATCAGAAAGGTTCCCAGGGCGCGCAGTTTTAATTTGGTGGGCAAAAACAACGCCCAAACACCCAATAAGGGCAATAATTGAATAATATTGGTTTTGGTCAGGGTCATAAAACACCCAATGGCGAGCAGGATCAAGCTAAATCCATACCACAACTTTTCTCGTCCGGTTGTGGCCGTAAAATACCGATAAAGCGCCAGCACCATGGTGGTCATCGCAATTAAACTGGCTACCACAGGAAACCCAAAAAGTCCCATGGGGCGCTCAAAATCCCCCGCCACGATCAACCCATGGTGAGTAAGATATTCAACAATAATCACAAGGCCATTTAAAAACCCTAAACCAAACATCCACCGGTATAAAATGGCCCAATTCTGGGGCTTTTGCTGAATAAACCGATATCCCACCACCAAGAGATACAGGATTACCAAGACGCCCAGGAAATCTCTTACAAAATAATCGAAATGAAAAAAGGCATCTTCTCGGAAAACATTGGTTAAAAACCCCATCACCATAAACCAGAGGGGAATGGTAACAGGCAATAGCCGACGGTGAGCAGACCACCGGGTTACCAGCGAAACACACGCTCCAGGCAAGGTCATGACGAGAAAGATCGGCACCATATAATCATTACTTGGCGTATGAAAAAGACCACCAAGGTGGAAGGGATCATAGTGCATGAATGGAAATAAAAAGAGCCAGGCATAAAAAATACCGGTTTCAAACTGAAGCAAAAGCGGGATGATAATGGCCAATGCCAAAAACAGGGTTAAAAAAAGTGGCCCCCACTGATTCAAAACGAGGCAAGCCGCAACAGAAACCCCTGCCAAGGCAACGAAAAACATTGTAAAATAACGCTTCATGGACCCATTGGGACGAGGTGCACCAGGATAATACGTGGCCGTTTGGTGTGTTGACATGGGGTATAAACATCCTTTGCTGTGAAAACCCTCGTATTGTATCGAAAAGGGCCTTGTTTTCATTGCACAGCCTAGCGAATTGACATCCTTTGTTTTGTGTGTTCAAGCATGCAATTTTGAGCCATATCCCGGAATTCCGCATCTTAGAGAAAGAAAAAGCCGGCTCTCATGAACCGGCTTAACGAACTCGAATGTAGTACGATTAACGCAGTGAGAAACTTCCTATTAGCGTCTTGCCTCTCTACGATCTCGGAACTGTTCTGCTCGTTCAGGATGACGTTCTGCAAAATTATTGGCGCCGGGGTGGTTGGCAACCCACTGTTGGTGATTACCGGCCCATTTATTATATTGGCGCCGATCTTGACGACGATCTTGTCGCATCCCAACACGCCGGTCTTGGCGACGATCTTGGCGCATGTCAGCACGACGGTCCTGACGACGATCTTGACGCACATCAGCACTGCGCTCTTGACCGCGGTTTTGGAATCTATCCGAGCTACGGTCTTGGCCCCTATCAGAGCGGCGATCCTGAAAACGTTGCGCAGCCTCAGGGTGATTTTGGAAATATTGTGCTGCTCTGGGGTGGTTTTGCGCCCACGTGGATTGGTCTGGGGGTGTCGTATCATCTGCTCTAGCCACCATGGGGCCAATTGCTGAAATGCCCACTAAAGCTGAAAGAATCAACGCCACGCCTTGCAGTTTTAATGAATGTTGTGTTGTTAACATCATTGGATAAAGCCTCCTTGTGCACTCTTAAGGGAATTCATAAACATATCTAATCGACCGGAAGAAATTGTAAGATTGTTACTCATCTGTAATGCAAAAAGTTTCACCTCGTATAAATCCAATTTTCTCAAACCATTTTTATTTCAAACCAGTTAAGCCAAGCCCTGCAATGCACCGGTTTTTCAAACGCCCCACGGGAAGGATTCAGATAAATTAACCATTTCCCCAGTTGCTCAAACTACACAACTGGCCAATTGGCTTTAAAAAACATTCTGCTTATTCTAGCTCTGATTTTCAGTCAACAACGTCAACCATCATTGTTAGAATCAGCTTTAAGGAGAACATGAATGAAGCATCGATCTATTTTTTCAGGCCTGCTATGCCTTATCATAACGGCCTGCCTCATCTCAGTAGCTCAGGCCAAAACCCTTGAAAAAACCATTATGCTCAATAAAAGTGCCGGTAGTTTTAAGGTTGAAAACGTGCAACCTGGGGATCATGTCATCTTACACCTCATGAATCCCAGTGACCAAAACCTCACCTTTAAAACCTCCGAAAAAATTGGCCAAATGGATAGCTGGGTGGTGGGTCGGCATCAACAACGCACCCTCTCATTTAAATATGTTAAACCCTTTAACCAAGACGTGGGCTTTGTGATTCTCGGCCCCCAAATGAAACAGCCCATTGCCCAAGGCACACTGTTTCATCCCATGGGCATGGAAAAACCCGCCGCTTACCCCACGAAAAGCATGCAGATGCAGCCACAACAACAACCTGTGTCGCAACCTGTTCAAAAAATGGCACCCAAAGCTGGGGCTCATAAGGTTCGTGGATACTGGTAAGCAGTAACCCAAGCATACACCCTTAACTTAAACCGATTCAGGCAATGTGACATTACCGTCATGTTGCCTGATCTTTTTTATGAGAGAGATGGCTTTAGGCCATGATTGCGATACAATACCAACCATCCAGCACAACCCCATCCAGGAAGCCCCGTGAAGATTGAGATTCTTTTACCCAACCGCATTGGTGACGCCATCTTAACCATCCCAGCCCTTTTCTGCTTAAAACAACTTGAGCAAACTTACCATAACGGGAAAAACCAGATGGTTATCTACCCTCCTAGTTCGTTATTGCCCATTTTTTCGGCCTTACAGATTACCAAGACCCAACCATTTACCGTTAAAACCAAACTGGCCTCATGGATTCAGCCCGCAGATGAAACTTTTTTCTTGTACTCTTCCAACAAATATCTTGGCCTGAGAACCCAAAAGGCATACGGTCTCTATAACCCCAAAAAATTATTTTCAAAATCACTCAAAGATATGCCTTATTTAGGCATCCCCCATGGCGATCCAGCCTTGCCACCCGAACTTTTAAATTTTTTAAGAACCCACCATGGACTCTCTGCTGCTGCAATGCGCTATTTTGGCCTCTGCATCGAACGACAATTTTCCATTGAACAGATTCTGGAAACCTTTTCATTTTCTCCCGACAGCGTGAACATCCCTCCCCCTTCAACGAAAAGCCAAATTAATCTTCCTCAAACACCTTATATCGTGTGTTGCATGGAAGCCGCCTATGGCTCACAAAGAGACACTCAGCGCCGATGGCCAGAGGCATTGTTTTTTGAAACTGCTGAAAAGCTCTATCAAACCTATGAACTGGCCACGGTGTTTATTGGGGTGCAACAAACACCATTGATTCCAAAGCAGCCCTATTTTTATGACATACGGGGACAATACACCCTTACCGAAACAGCAATTCTACTCCAAAACGCCACAGGATTTATTGGAAATGATTCTGGCCCGCTCCATCTGGCCAATCTCTTAAAGGTCTCCTCGGTTGGCTTATATCTTTCTACCACACCCCAGCATTATGGCCCGATTTTTCCCCAATTGAACCGTCCTGTTCTCCATGCCAAAACGGTAGAAGCGGCTTGGCCAGCCATTGAGCAACTTATTTCCAGCCTTAAAAACCCTTGTTCCCTGAATCATTAAAGCCCAGCCCGGATGACACAAATTGAAAGCCAAACTTTGCAATTTAAATGATTTTGATTTTGAACACAATTAGCCAGTTCGGCAAATTTCAGTTTTTGTAAAATCTGGTACGCTATGGGTGGGAGAATCGAGGCCACAAGGAAAGAAAGTTTATAAAGCTGTGCTCAAAAGCCTAAAAACACGCTTTACCAGTACTCCTCATAAAGAAACTTCATCCAATAAATATGAAAACCTGGTTTATTTTTCGTTGGATGCCATGATTTCTATGGATCGACAAGGCAAGGTTCTGCTTTGGAATCCTGCCGCAGAAAAACTGTTTGGCTATTTTGAAAAAGAAACCATTGGCCAGGATTTGGCCCAACTGATTGTGCCTCAAGAATTCCGTCAACAACATTACACAGGATTTTTTAATCTACAGGATAAAAAACCCTTCTCGCAAGGCAAAAGAATGGAGGCCATGGGACAAAACAAAAATGGCCAGACTTTTCCAATCGAAATCCAGTTATTTCAGCTTGGAACTGAGCCGCAACAGGAATATTTAGCTGCCATCAGAGATATTCATGAACAAAAGCAAGCTGAAGAAGAACGGCGTCACTATACCAAAGTTCTTGAAAACGCCGTAGAGGGGATTTCTTTAATTAATACGGATAGCCGATATCTTTCGGTGAATAAAGCCTATACCCAAATCCATCATTATGAGGCTGATGAGTTAATTGGCAAGCTGTGGTATATCACCGTGGCACCCGAATCGCAGAAAACCCTTGAAGATGCTTACCAAACCATGCTGAAAACTGGCCGGGCTGAGGCTGAAGCCAAAGGCGTGCGCAAAGATGGCTCTGAATTCTTTAAACAAATTGTGATGGTGAAAAATGAAACACCAGACGGCAAGTTTTTGGGGCATTACTGCTTTATGAAAGATATTACGCCTCGAAAAATCCTAGAGGAAGAGATTCAGCATAAAAACCAAGAACTGGAAACCACTGTTGAAGAACGCACCCAGCAACTTCAACGCTCCCTGACCCGTGAGCAACTCATTCGAGAAATCACGCAAAGCGTTCTGGAAGAAACCGACCTGCATACCCTTTTTGAGTTTACGGTTTCCAAAATTGGCCAACTCACCCAGGCTGACCGATGTGTTTTGTGGGAGTACGACAATAATGTTCAGCAATTTAAGCTCTTAAATTATGAGTATCTTGGTAGTGAAACCATCCCCAGCATGTTAAAAATGAATGAACCCATTCTGTTTAACATGCCCCTCCCTAAAAACCCTCAATTTGACGCTATTATCCTGCCCGAAATATTGAAGTTTGAAGACCTCCCTCCCTCCGACAAACAGAATAATGAGAAAAACGAGATCAAAAGCATCTTACAGATTCCAATCCATTATCATCGAAATTTTCTCGGACTCCTTCGAATTCATGCCCTTTATAAGCCCAAATTCTGGGACAAAGAGACACTTCTCATGGTAAAAGATGTTGCTGCCCAATTAGCCATTGCTATTCATAAAGCCCAATTATTACATGAATTAAAGCAGAGTGAAGCTAAATTCAGACGCATTGTCGACTCAAACATGATTGGTATCTTGTTTTTTGGGGCCAATGGTCAATTGGTCGACGCCAACGACGCCTTTTTAAGCATGATTGGATACACCAAAACAGAGCTGCTTTCTGGCCAGGTAAACTGGAAAGATCTGATTGCACCAGAATCTTCGGATTCTTCAAATACCATGATGAAAGAACTAAGCCAGGAAGGTGTTACCCAAACCTATGAACAAAAACTCCAAAGCAAAATCGGAAAACGAATTGATGCCCTCATGGGATGTGCGCTTTGGGAGGAAGATTCCCAAAGCGCGGTTTGCTTTATTTTTGATATCTCGCTTCGAAAACAAATTGAGGAGGCCCTAAAAGAAAGCGAAGAGCGGTTTCGGACCATGGCAGATAATGCCCCGGTTTTAATTGGAATGGGAAACGAAGATGGACAACTGATTTATTTTAATAAACGATGGCTGGATTTTACGGGCCAAACCCTTGTGCATGAACTAACCAATCAGGGCTGGCTGGAAAGTATTCATCCCGATGACCGTGAAAAGTTACATACGGATTATTTAGAAGCGCTTAAAAACCGCCAAGATTATATCACTGAGTTTCGGTTGAAAAACAAAGACCAAACCTACCACGATATGCTGGGAACAGGTGCACCCAGATTCATTAAAAGCGGTCAACTGGCTGGTTGGATGGGATCTTGTATCGATATCACCCCCATCAAGCAGGCTCAAAAAGCAGCAGAGGTAGCCAATCGCAAAAAAAATGAATTCTTATCCATCATTTCGCATGAACTGAGAACCCCATTAAACAGCGTCATCGGTTTTAATGAAATGCTAGAAAGTGGCTATGGTGGCCCACTTAGCATCAAGCAGAAAAAATATGTGCATAATGTCAGTGTCAGCGCAAAGCACTTGCTGGATATGGTTGAGGATATTTTAGATATTACCAAAATGGAAGAGGCCGACATCCAACTTGCTCCAGAATGGGTGGATATCGATTCTCTGATTGAAAATTTAAAAAATGTTTTTAGCGAACAAGCCACCCGCAAAAATGTTCAGATAATCTTTGACGTTTCGCCCCTGATTGATGGAATAAAAGGGGATCCCACGCGACTCAAACAGATTTTTTATAACCTGATTAATAATGCCATTAAATTCAATCGTAGTGGCGGAACCGTCACTGTGAAACTCTCTAAAACCCCAGATCAACAATGGCTCCAATGTGATGTCATCGATACCGGTATCGGGATTGGCCCAGATAAAATTGCCGACCTCTTTCATCCTTTTTCACAGATTGACACCTCTTACACCAGGCAAACAGAAGGCACTGGATTGGGTCTTGCCCTCACTAAATATTTGGTTCAGCTTCATGGTGGCAGTATTTCCGTCACCAGCCAGCTAGGAGTGGGGTCCAAATTCTCGTTTAAACTCCCAACCCATCAATAAAAACAATCGCTTCATAAACAAACTTAACATTACTTTTTCGGCCTCAAAAGGCATGATAAACCACAGAAGACACTGCCCGTAAAACTCCCCTGTTTGGTAATATTTCCGCATCATTTTTATGGTTTTTTAGAACTACAGTGACTTCTCGCTGCTTTCAAAATTCACGTCTTTTTAAAACCAAACCCAATCAACTTTAAAAGTAGGACGAGGCCGCCACATGCTATTTTGCAGCTATCTCTATATTATCTTCCTTAGCATTATTCTATTGCTTTATTGGAAAAGCCCCCAACGATTTAGAGTCCCCTTATTATTACTGGCCAGCTATGTTTTTTACATGAGTTGGAGCCCCCCATTTGGCCTGATTTATGGCCCCGTAATTTTTATTGATAGCGTGTATTTTTACACCTTAAGTAAACTGATGCTGCGATGGCCGGACTATAAAAAACCCATTTTAATTTTAGGGGTAACCTCCGAGCTTTGCTTGCTCGGATATTTTAAATACGCCAATTTTATTGTGGGCAATGTAGAAGGCATTTTGAGCACCCTTCACCTGCCCAGCCATCCGATTGAACTGCATATTTTCCTACCCTTGGCCATTTCCTTCACCACTTTTGTGTTAATCAGCTACCTGATTGATGTTTATCGGGGCGCTGAAAAAGCCGAACACGGCTTTACCCGGTTTGCCGCTTATGTGGCCTTCTTTCCCCACCTGATTGCAGGCCCCATCGTACGTGCCAAAGAACTCTTGCATCAATTTGACAGTTGCCCCAAATTTGATTGGGAGCGGTTTGGCCAAGGGGTTAATCGCTTTGCAGGGGGGCTTTTTATCAAAGTGTTTGTGGCCGATGTTATCGCCTTATACGTAAATGCTATTTATGGCAATGCTCACCTTCAAGGGTTTGATACCAGTTGGTTGGCAACCTACGGCTTTGCCATCCAGATTTTCTGTGATTTTGCAGGCTACACCCGAATGGCACAAGGATCAGCCTTAATGATGGGCTACACATTGCCAGAAAACTTTGATGCGCCCTATTTTTCCAGCAATGTGTCTGAATTTTGGCGGCGTTGGCACATGACCCTGTCACGATGGCTCAAAGATTACCTATATGTCCCGTTAGGCGGCTCTCGCTGTTCTAAGCTCAAAACGTACCGCAATCTGTTTATCACCATGGGCTTAGGCGGGCTGTGGCATGGGGCCAGTTGGAACTTTGTGATTTGGGGACTCTATCATGGCCTGCTGCTTTCTCTCCACAAGTTGGGAGAATACCTTAAAATCAACCCATTTATCCCCAAAATCGTGTCAATATTTCTCACTTTTAATGCGGTCTGTATCGGCTGGGTATTTTTCAGGGCCAAAACATTCCCCCAAGCCTTTCATATTTTAGCCACCATGTTTAACCCCCTCACCGCGAGAGGGCTATCCGATCACATTACCGATACCATAGCCGGGAGTACCAAAGCCTTTACCTCTGAAACCGCTTTATACATTATTCTTATCTTTTTCTTCATTCATTGGTTCTTAAAGTACCATAAAGACCGTTTTACCCATCCTTGGATTCAAGATTATGCCATGGCAACGGTATACTGCACCCTCATTTACTTTGGTATCACCATGGTTCAGCACACCGAACAGTTTATTTATTTTCAGTTTTAGCGAGGCAAACCCATGATGTTTCGAGTGTTTCGACCCATTATCATCGGCATTTTACTATTTATTCTCATTAATGGCGCCGTTACCGTAGCGGTTAATCATATCCCATCGCTGCGAGAGGAGTTAAACCTCAAAGCGGACAATCTGCTGCCTTACAAACTTCAGGAAATTGCCAAAATTCAGCCCCAAAACCTGGATGTTCTGTTTTTAGGAACGTCTCAAACCAATGACGGGTTTTCAACCCACGCCTTTGATGAGGCTTTTCCAGAGAAGGTACGCAGTTTTAACATGGGGCTTCCTGGATCCGCTTACGGCGTCATTCTGTCGTATTTAAAAGTCCATATCACGCATTATGGAAAGCCCAAACTGGTACTGCTGGAGGTAAGTGACCTCTTAGCGCAAAAGGATGATGACCATTTTTATGTGCCCATGTTACAGTACAAAACCTTAATCAATCAGTATCCCAGCTTATTTTCCGATTTTTGGAAGAACCCGCTGCTCTCTTTTAAAATTCGCAAAGAATTATTTTTTTCCATGCCCAGTGCAATTTATGAATTTCGGCCGCTGTTTTCGCCCTTGCGCATTCAAAGCGCCGTCACCAAGGGGGGTTCTATTCTTATAAATAAAACTCTTCAGGTTCTTTTTCATATCAACACCCCAATTATTAGCCAGGAGGCAGAAGCTCATGAGCAAGTTTCCACCAGTTCTGAGCATTTTCAGGATGATCAGACACTCCCCATGGGCTGGACCCCTCGGGACATGATCCCCATGCTGGAAACACCCGGTGGGGTAAAAACCAACGCCCGTCTGGCCCGAAATTATTATATTGGCCACGTTACCCAGCCTGATTTTACCAATTTAATTCACCTGTTAAATTACTGCCAGCAGGAAAAAATCAATGTGGTGCTGGTGTCATGGCCCAATCATCCAGATTATGACAAGCTGTTTCAGAAAACACCGTTTTCAAAACCCTTTTATACCGGTGTGCAGCAAATTGTTCAGCAATATCATCTGCCCTATATTAATATGGAAGAGGGAACACCCTATCAGCTCACCCAATTTTACTCTGACACCCGCCATTTAAATGCCCAAGGCGCCATAATTTTTTCTCGATTATTGGCCCAAAAACTGGCTGTCCTCCCTCAAGTGAAAGCCCTTTTTCAAAATAAGCCGATCCAAGTGGCCTCTGCCCATAAATCAGAAAAATAAAATGGGATTTATTCCGTCTCAATCTTGGGATATAGGACCTTTAAATAGTACATCACCCAGTTAATCGGCGTTCTTCTTCCGTCATGGGGATGCAAGAGATCCGGCACCAAAAATTGATGAAAATCCCGGTGAAGCTCCCCAAAATCAAGATGATCCGTATTGGGAAATAATCGCACATGCTGTATGTCAATGGCGCCTACTAAAGACTCCAGATCCCCATCGTAAGGGGTTGCCCTGTGGGGCAGAAACAAGGAACTACTTAGGGGGATAGCCCCATCATTATAGCGATACAGATGAATTTTTTCTCCATGGGGGTGTTCACTGCTGAAAGAGGGTAAATTTGCAATCTCACGATTGGTAAAATGCAAGACCGAGTGGGCTGAGAAAACATAAGAGGGAAAGACGGTACTGACCAAGGTGCTCGGTAAAGAGGCAGCACCATCCACCATGCTGGGTAATGCTAAAGGATTACGGGGTTTAGGCGGATCGGTATATTCATTATTCACGTAACCGGTATAAATTACCAGCTTTGACTTTAAGGCATGGATATCCTCCACATCTAGAACCGACGGCTCTCTCAGCAGAGGCTTATAAACTGTGTTTGGCCCAAATTGAGGCTGAGAATCATCAAAATTGTCCCATTTAAGCCCTCTCACCAAATTATCTTTGTCAAACATATACGATCGATAAATCAGGCGATCCCAGACCCAGCGAATGGGAGAGTTATTTTGAGGATGGAGATTCTTTAAATACCATTTTCGGGTAAAAAGAGGCGAGCCATGAAAGGGGACTGCAATGGCAAATAACATATTCACCTCATTAAAAACCATTGCATCTTCCAGCATCGCCTTTGCAGCGATTAGCCCACCCAGGCTGTAGCTCACCAAAACCACCTGACGATCCAATGGAAGATGTGAAAAATGGGTATGCATTTCGGCAATAAAATCTGTCGTTTCAGCCCCCAAGGGTTTTCGAGAGTCGTAGAGAAAAATATACAGCTTGTAATGATGGGAAAAAAAACCGTTATGATGCGAAATATTGCGGAATTTTTTCCACCACACCCCAAATTGATACTCTTCGGCCCGTCCTGGCAAGAGAATAACTGGAATCCGATCGCCTAAAGGTTGATTATCAAAAGTATAAATATGGTTTAGCTTACGATGAAAAAGCCGGGCCAGAATAAAGGGCACATGTTTTTTGGGTAACCCTGTAATCTGGATGGAAAGGGGCTTTGCTACCGAGGCAGCGTTGGTTGCCGCCCAGGCAGGGCTTGAGAATAGAATGGTCAAAACAACCCAAAATATCCAAAAACGACGTAGGAACAAAATAACCTACTTCAACAATAAACAACTTCATCCATTTGAAATGGATGGCTTTTTTTATTGTACAAGGAGAAATCGATTTTCGGTTTTTTACCCCAAATCACCTAAAAATTGCATCCTTGAAATACCTAACAACGCTAGCGAACATCGAAGGGCGCTTTTGGGAGGCTTTATAGTTTTTCAGGAATTCCTCAAACTCAGCTTCATCTAAATGATACCCCTGCTTTTTTAAAAGGAGTTGGGCAACTTCATCCTCAGCATATTCTAAAGCCAGATGCAACGGTGTTTTACCCTCTTTATTTTGCTGATTGACTTGGGCTCCTTTGTTTAAAAGGGCTTTTACATTTTCGAGACCGCCAGCCATAACGGCAAAATGCAAAGCTGAATTTCCGCCATTATCGGTTAAATGGACGTTAATTCCTTTTTGAGCAAGCAATTGGCTTGTTCCCAACTCATAAGTATTTTCCACGGCATACATCAAAGGCGATTTTCCCGCAATGTTTTGCCCATTGAGACCGTCCTCGTTCATTTGAGGGTGATTCAAAAGAACTTCTAAAATCTCCTTTGACGGCCGCTTTACCGACTCAATTAAAGGGGTGTCCCCCTCAAGATTGGACTCATGAAGATCAAACTTTCCAGATTGCAACAATTGATTCACAATCATTACCGGGGTTATCGCAGCTTTATCCCCAGACTTCGGGTTATCCTCTAAGTCAACGGTTGAATTATTCAGAGCCCTTTGCTGACCGTATGCAGCAAGCAACAAGGCATTGCTCCCATTCTCTGTGGAGCCTTCTACAGAAATACCGGGGGTCTTTAGCAACTGGTCGGCCATCTCCAGATATCCCTCCGTAATGGCTTGCATCAATGGTGTAAAGCCACGCTTATTGGGATGATTTATGTTGACTTGAGGGTGCTTCAAAATTTCTTGAAACAATGCCATATCCCCCACGCGAACCGCTAGACTCAAGGCCGTGTCACCATCTTCATTTTCAGCATTAATATCGGTTTTGGGATGGGTCAGCAGCTGGTTAAAAATGTTAAAACTACTTTTATCCAACCAAATTGTTTGCATCAGTGGGGTAAACCCATTTTTTGATTTTAAATTGGGATTGATTTTCGGGTGAACCAACAGGGCTTTCACCAATTCTGAATAGCCATGCAAAGCAGCCCGATGGAGAACGGTATCCCCTTTTTCAGTTTTGTAATTTATGTTTTTTTCACATTGATATCGTCGGTGAAGGAGAACGATGTGCTTTTTTTCAGTTTGGAGATTCACATCTATCCCTTGATGAAGATAAAACACAGCGGCCCCTTTGTTTCCGTCTTCAACCGCCTTTAAAAATTCTTCTTCTTGAGGACTTAGCTTTTTTGCATCCTCTTGGCCAAAGCGGATTTCAAGGGCATCAAGCCGGGCCGGTTGGGATAAAAAGGCTGAATTCAAAACAGACTTCCGTGACATGGGCAACATTTTGGCGGAGGCCGTATTTATTGTCGTTTTAAGGGGTGAAATCATGGCACAATCATCCTTTTTACATCCGCGCTTTACCGTCGTCGCTTTTCAAACCCATCTTAAACAAAAGCGCCCCCATCGCCAACCCCAACATGGCCTGAGCCCCAAAAGGTTTAAATTTCGTAGGTTAAATAGGGAGGGGGGGCGGGCAGGGAACAGACCCGGCTATAAAACATTACATTTGTTCTACACCCAACGTCTTGTTGTAACGATTTAATAAGAATCTGCGCCCTTTGATCAATTTTGCATTTTCAGGAGGGTTTATGTAAAAAAGATACAGGTTATTAGTAAACGTGAGTGAGTGGAACAAGATGATGAATGTGAACATGGTTGGAAAGAACAGGGCCTTTCACACCCGACCGATGCCGGTTGCTAAAAATATGTTGGTAAAACCCGCCCAAGTCAACTTTTCAGGCAATCCCAAGGCCTTCTTTAAAATCCAAAATTGTGCCCAAACCCTCCAGAATTTAAAACGCCTTGTGCTGGATGAAGCACAGCACTCCCAGACCAAAACCGAAATGGACGCCCTGGGAAAAACCCTAGACCGCATGACAGAAATTATGTCCTTCACCCGGGGTGAAGAACTGGATATTTATAACTGGGGACGTTTTATTTACGAAAATCGGGACGTTAAGGAATTTAGCAGCACTCCCCTTTTTCAGGATCCCACTGACCCCAGTAAAATTCGGTGGGATTATTTAGAGAATCAGCTTGCCAAAACCAGCACGACTATCGACGCCGAAACCGTTCAACACTTAAATCAATTTCTTCTAACAACCCTAAAAGTTCCACAATAGCTGGAATTTAAACAGTCGATGGATTTGTAAAACACGGCAATTCCCCGAGATATCTGCTTTATAGCGTTTGCTCTCATTTGTATGACAATCCTCAGGTATAATGAAAGTAAGGATAGCGTAGGTAGAGTTATGGGGTCCTGATGAATTTATTTCGAACCAAATCCACAGAGCAGATCCTTTCAGAGTGCGAGTCTCAGCATACTAGTTTAAAAAAATCCTTATCTGCTTTTGATCTCACCGCTCTGGGCGTAGGGGCCATTATTGGAACCGGGATTTTTGTTCTTACTGGAGTGGCTGCCGCCACGCAGGCCGGTCCTGCCATTACCCTTTCGTTTAGTTTTGCAGGCATTGCCTGTGTCTTTTCAGCCCTATGCTATGCCGAATTTGCCTCCATGCTGCCCATTGCTGGATCAGCTTATAGTTATGCCTACGCCTCTTCTGGTGAATTTATTGCCTGGATTATTGGATGGGATCTGATTTTAGAGTACATCATTGGTGCCAGCGCTGTTGCTGTAGGCTGGAGTGGCTATCTCTATCAATTTCTCCAAGGACTCAACATTCATCTCCCGGTTTGGTTGGCTACAGATGCCTGGTCATTGGCAGATTTTGCACAAAAAAATGTCCCTGGCCAACATGTAATTCCCCCCATGATTTTGGGGATCCCCATTGTGTTTAATCTCCCGGCAGCCTTGGTTGTGCTTTTAATTACTGCCGTTTTGGTCATGGGTATCCGAGAAAGCGCCAGGTTTAACGCCACCATTGTGGTGATTAAAATTTGTGTGATTCTGTTTGTCATTATTGCCGGGGTGTTTTGGATTAAACCGGCCAATTGGTCTCCATTTTTCCCCTTTGGCGTGGTGGGCATCCTCAATGGGGCGGCCTACATCTTTTTCGCCTTCATTGGGTTTGACGCCATTTCAACCACGGCCGAAGAGGTCAAAAACCCTCAGAGAGACCTTCCCATTGGGATTATTGCCTCATTGCTGATCTGCACCCTGTTGTATATCTTGGTTTGCCTCGTCATTACCGGGATGGTGCCCTACGCACATATTAATCACCAAGCACCAATTTCAGCCGCTTTTGGGGATTTGGGCCTCACTTGGGCAGCTTTAATTATTTCATTGGGAGCCATTGCAGGGCTCACCAGTGTACTACTCGTAATGCTCCTCTCTCAACCTCGGATTTTCTTTGCCATGTCTCGGGATGGTCTTTTATGGCCCTGGTTTTCCAAAGTGCATCCAAAATTCAGCACGCCAGCCAACGCTACTATGCTCACCGGATGTACTGTTGCTCTCATAGCCGGATTAACCCCCATTGATGTTTTGGCGGAGATGACCAATATCGGTACACTGTTCGCCTTCTCCCTGGTGTGTCTGGCCGTGATTATTCTGCGGAAAAAAGCCCCCGACCTGAAACGATCTTTCCAGGTGCCGTGGGTGCCGTTAATCCCCATTTTGGGGATTCTCTGTAATATCGCCATGATGATCCGGCTGGAAGCCGTTACCTGGATGCGATTAATTGTGTGGCTGGTGATTGGCCTCATTATTTATGGATTTTATGGCTACAAAAACAGTAAGCTCAATACTAATTCATCCCAGCCAATCCAAAAAGAGCCTTAGTGTCTGCTTTTTAGTAGCCCTTACCAATCATTGCAATTCGTAAACTTTCCCTTCGCCAGTGTGAGGATTTTTACTGGGAAAAATGCTTTTTTGTTAAAATAAAAGTGGCTTATTCATATGCTTAAGGAGAAAAAGCCGGTATATAGCGCTTCCCTCTAGTAGTCGGGGGTTTTAAAGGGAGGCAAAATAAGGATTAAACCACTAAATAACGTTAGACCCGACCCATGAGCTTGTTGTTCTTGTCATTACAGAATTCAAGCAATCTATCGATATTGATAATACAAGCGAGCGAGAGAGAGGGTTCTCTGATGAAACCAATGCAAGATTCGTGGCAGTTTGACACCCAGTGTATCCATGGCGGCTATACACCGGATCCAGTTTCCCATTCCCGCCAAGTGCCCCTTTATATGACATCATCCTACACCTTTGACAGTTCAGAGGAGGCCGCAGCCGTTTTTAGTACGGAAAAAGAGGGCTATATCTACACCCGGATTAATAATCCCACCAATGCCGTTTTAGAAGAACGGATGGCCTTACTGGAAGGCTTAGAGGCAGGCTTAACCACATCAACTGGGCTTTCAGCCACGCTGCTGGTTCTTTTGTCTTTGGCCCAAGTAGGAGATGAAATTGCCCTTTCGCCAAAGCTATACGGTGGTGCGTATCGTCAGTTTTCGTATAATGCCCCCCGTATGGGGATTACCCCTGTTTGGGTTGATGTGGATGATCCCCAAGGTTGGGAAAAGGCTATTAGCCCGAAAACCCGATTTTTATATCTGGAAACCCCTGGGAATCCAACGCTCAATGTGATTGACATTGCCCATGTTGCCCAATTGGCCAAACAACATGGGATTCCACTGGTGGTTGATAACACGTTCTGCACACCCTACCTGCAACGCCCGGCAGACTTAGGGGCGGATATCGTCATTCACTCCACGACAAAATACCTGGCAGGAAACAGTACTGCCATGGGTGGTATTGTCTTGGGCAGTCAAGACTACATTAACCGGGTTCGGGGTGAAGATTATCGAAACGTTGGCCCTGCGGCCAGCCCCTTTAATTCCTGGCTCATCTTGCTTAGCTTAGAAACCCTCCCCTTGCGGATGGACAAGCATTGCAGCAACGCCAAAGCAGTGGTGCAATATCTCGAAAATCACCCTGCGGTTGAAAAAGTAATCTATCCAGGCTTGGCCAGCCACCCAGATCATGCCATTGCCCAAAAACAGATGCGAGATTTTGGGGCCATGGTTGCCTTTGAAATAAAAGGCGGTGTTTCAGCCGGAAAAGCCTTTATTGATAATTTAAAACTCTGTTCCTTGGTGGCTAATTTAGGCGATGCCAGAACATTGGCGATCCACCCTGCCTCAACCACCCATCTTCCCCTTTCTGAGGAAGAGCAACGGGTGGCAGGAATTACGCCTGGACTCATTCGGCTTTCTGTGGGAATTGAAAACCCCAAAGACATCCTCGCCGATGTGGAGCAGGCCCTGGCCAAGATTCAGTCGGCCCCGAAAATGACTTCTCGGTAAAGCCAATCATCCTCTTGAATAGTTATTAAGACTCCTGAATTCTGGCCAATGCTCTAATTTGGTGCCAACTCGTTTGTATCGGCTTTAAGGCAAAGCCCAACCAGTCAGCCCTTTTCATTTTCAACAAACGATCTTGAACAGGCTGAATATCCTGACGAAGCGATTGATAGAGCTGGGCCAAGCGTTCACGGTTGGGTATCTTAAAGCCAGGCAGCTTAAAAACGTCCCACCCGTAATCGGCTTTATTATGAAGGGTTGAAATAGCATGGGCCCCTTCATAGCCTTTTTCTAACAGCTCTTTCAATTTTGACTCATATTTATCCACCACCAGATAAGCCCGGTACCGGCCCAAACGCCCTTGATCTTCTAAAAGATGAAAGTCTTTTGTGGGTTCGATATACCGTTCCAAATGGTTTGCCGCAAACTCTTCCGAAGCCGGAAAAACGTCGTCTGCATAGGGAGACCAGTGGCCCGTATGGCGAAATCGAGCCATAATGACCCCTGAAAAACGGGGCGTGGATTGAGACACTATGGGGTTTATTTTCATTTGCTTATCTCCTCACTGAATAACATTCTGCGACAGTATTGCTGAATAAGGAAACCTTTCAGGGAGGGGTGTTTGAGGGGAGGGAACGGCCCCTCAATAAAGACAGACCTACCCTTATTGAGCAACAAAATCTGCGACAATGATCGTGATGGAAACAAACGCCAAACACAAGGCTCCTTAACAAAACGTAATGGCCAAACCTCCCCATTAAAGCCCATTTCCCCTCAAAAGACAGCCTAAAGAATTGTCATCCCAGAGATTGAAAAAACAAATTCATCCCACCCAAAGCGAAGCTCCTCGATCTCAGGGGAGATGGGTGATAGAATACATGGGAGTTTGGTGAAGGGAGGATTCGTCATCGATGTTGCAACCAATTCGTATGATACCGGTTTTATTTCAGAAAAAAGCTTCAAAAACACAATTTTCAGGCCATATCACCCTCAGACAAGGAATGGTTTCAACGAATTTTCGGGAAAAAATCACTCCCGACCCCATCGATATTCTGATCCATTCGTTAAATGATCACTTGGTTTCGGGGAATACCAGCGATCACCAAGCCGCCTTTAGCACGCTATGTGCTTTACCCGATCATGAAAAAGCCACCGTTTTAACGACGCTGGCCAAAGTACCGGATAATCGCATTCGGCTGGCCCTGGCCAAAGTGTTTCCCTCTTTGTCATGGCAACTTAAAGAAAAACATCAGCCGCAAATCATTCAGTTTTGGACGGATTGGCTGACAGCTGCGCTTCCCAACTGGCGAAAGTCGGCTGTAAAAGCTCTGGGAAAGACACCTGATGCCGACAAAATCTCTATTTTACAAACGCTGTCAGCGCATGAGAACCCCATGATTCGAGGCGGTGTTGCCAAAGCAGCCAGAAGCATTCAGCTTCCCTACCTACCCCAACGAGACGCCTTGATTTCGCAACTCACCCAAGACTTAAACCTCTACGTTCGGGCCGAAGCCGTAAAGGGCCTCCCCTTGATTTCGGATAAACAACTTCAAAAAACATTGATCGACCGACTCAAGCCTTATGTGGAGGACGATAAAGAAAAGCCCAGCCCAAATTTTTCAGACCAACGCTTTATTAAAGCCCTCTCAGAAGCCATTAAAGCCTGCGGTGATCCCTCCACTCAGCTGTCTAAAATCCAAACAACCTTGGCGAATCTCCAACAGCGCTTAAACAATTTAACCCATCCGGCATCTTAAGCCAGGATTTTCCAGCCCCGCATGTCGTTGGTTTTTAAGGTACAATATCGCTATGGTCAAAGCGTTAAATCAAGAGAATAGCTTGCTGCAAGAACTTCCCCAACGAGTCCGGGAGATGGTGCCCTATCGTCCAGGAAAACCCATTGAGGAGTTGAAGGAAGAATACGGCTTTGAGAAGGTCATTAAACTTGCCTCCAATGAAAACCCTTTTGGTGCTTCTCCAAAGGCACTTGATGCCGTTGAAAAAGGGCTTTCTGAGACCTTCCGATACCCCGATCCCATTAGCCGAAGGCTGCGTCGCAAAGTGGCTGCAACCCTGGGCGTTCCGCCAGAATCGGTTGTGTTTATGTCGGGCAGTGAAAATTTATTGGCTACCACCATCCGCACTTTTATGAATCCAGGTGATACGGCAGTCACCGGGTTTGGAGCCTTTATGGGGTTTGAAATTCATCTAGCAGCCCATGGCGGAAAGCTCATTAAAGTACCTTCGCCCAATTATCGCTTTGATATTGAGGCCATT
>JANWIO010000092.1 GCA_025449835.1 Vampirovibrionales bacterium | reverse complement strand
TTGTGCCTGTAACTGGGGTTGTTACGCCAGGAGACGTTGTCGCTGGTAGAGGATTCAGTCCCATCCCATAGCCTGGATCCACAACAGGGGTTGTCACTGGGTTCGGCTGAATTACAGCTGGGGTAGGTTGAATTGTGATTGGCATTGTTGTAGCAGGGGGAGTTGTTGTTGAACTTGATGTTCCTGTCGTTGAGCTATTACCAGATTGAGATGCCTGTAGCTGGGAGACCTCTTGGGTTAACGTTTGCACCTGTTGAAGCAGTGCAACATTGGTTGCATCTGACGAAGATCCAGATGAGCTCCCTGAAGAAGGATTGGTTGTACTTGAAGTTGATGCAGTTGACGTACCTGAAGAACTACTTGCTACAGGAGCAGTGCTGGCTGTTGAATTTGAATTAGAATCAGTAGCGCTATTATTTGCTGGGGGCGCACTAGATTTTGAGGCACTACTATCACTTGCCGGTGCTGCAGCAACCTGGTTCGCTGTAGAATCAGCAGGCGTATTCGTAGAACTACCAGAACTGGAAGAATCATTTGAGGACAATAACACTTCTAACAGCGGTAAAGCCTGTAAAAGACCCCCTGTCGGATCTGCTGAAGCAGTATCCGTGCTGCTTGAACCAAGGGTTCCGCCCAACAGGGCTGAGGTAATCGGATCGGATGTTCCTAAGGCACTAGAACCACCAAGACCCAATGAACCCAGTAAATCTGTGCTGGAACTACCAAGACCTGATAATAAACTTGTCGGGTCCGTTAAGCCTGAGCTGCCAAGACCGCTTAATCCTAATGAGCCAAGTGAACTTGAGCTACCAAGGCCACCTAATCCTAACGGGTCCGTTAAGCCTGAGCTGCCAAGACCGCTTAATCCTAATGAGCCGAGTGAACTTGTACTACCAAGGCTACTTAATCCTAACGGGTCCGTTAAGCTTGAGCCACCAAGACCACTTAATCCTAATGAGCCAAGTGAACTTAACCCACCAAGACTACTTAATCCATATGGGTCCGTTAAGCTTGAGCTGCCAAGACTACTTAATCCATATGGGTCAAATGGACTGCTTGTACTCCCAAACCCACTCATGGGCATTGGGGCAGAAGCATACATCGGAGCAGAAGCATAAGAAGGTGGTGGTGTAAAACCACTCCAACTTGAATAAGAACTACCATTTGAGCTACTGGAGGTTACCAGAGGTTGATTAAAATTAATGGTGTATGTACCATTTCCATCTTGAAAAAACCCTGATGGGGAAGACGAGAAACCTGTAGCGGGTTGTGAAGGAAAACCGACATAAGACATTATTCGAAACTCCTAAACTCTTAAGCTCCTGGGTGTGAATAAAAAGAGAACAACACACAGAGCGAATTCCTAACTATATATATAAAAACAATTATTGAGGGTTTGATGCTAGTTGTTTACGATTTGTAAAGTGTTTGATAAAAAATAAAAAACGGCTCACACAACCTATTTTCAGCTTTTTTGAAAGTGATATTATTTTTATTTGGATTTTAAAAATACGCACCCTTTTCAAATGGTCCATTCCAATTAAAAAGGAACATCACTAAGAAGGATGTTCCTTTTGAAGTTTTTAATTTTTCTCAGAATGAGAGTACGAAGGTTTTTATGAGGCGGCAGCCGTTTTGCCCGACGGATCGGCTTGACGAGTTGTTGACGCCGTTGTATCACTTGCCGGAACTGGCGCTGCTGGAGCTGGCGCTGCTGGAGCTGGCGTTGCCGGAGCTGGCGTTGCTGGAGCTGGGGCTGCCGGAGCCGGTGCTGCTGGAGCTGTGGCTGCTGGAGCTGGTGCTGCCGGAGCTGGCGCTGCTGGAGCTGGCGTTGCTGGAGCTGGCGCTGCTGGAGCTGGCGTTGCCGGAGCTGGCGTTGCTGGAGCTGGCTTTGCTGGAGCTGGCGTTGCTGGAGCTGGGGCTGCCGGAGCCGGTGCTGCTGGAGCTGTGGCTGCTGGAGCTGGCGTTGCTGGAGCTGGGGCTGCCGGAGCCGGTGCTGCTGGAGCTGTGGCTGCTGGAGCTGGCGTTGCCGGAGCTGGCTTTTCATTTTGTTGCGTATCAAAACTGTTAAACTTGGCATTTGTAGGGTCACCAAAGAGATCGCCGTTGGTAATTTCATAATCTTTATAGGTAACACCTGGATCAAAAGCACCTTGACCAGTAGCATTTTGACCATCCTGACCATTTTGAGCCGTTCCGCTATCCCGATCGGTCATTCCTAAGATACCATTGGGCTTAGCGCCATCAATTTGATTGCCATAAGGACCAATTTTGAAAGAAGCATTCAAGAAATTACCGGATTTAGTGATATCAACGTTATATTCTGGCGTAATCACGTGAAGCGCATTGCCATCCCACTCCACAGAACCTTTATCTAACTCATAAAGCTTATTCTCAGTCAGATCGGTTCCATTGAGTTGAGGCGCATTTGTCGTCGGGTCAAAGAGGAGTTTATCACTACCTAACTGAATTGCTGCTTTCGAAATGGACGTAACATCTTTACCAGAGGTAGATTGTTCAAAATTCACTTTAATATCTTTATCCGAAAGGTAGCTAAAAACGCCTGCCGCCTGGATTCCAAATTTATCACCGTTAAATCCAGTCACATGGGGATCTCCCCAAACTGCTCCGGTTTCACCTGCATTATCATGAGACGGTGCTGGCGCCGGGGTTGGTGTTAGTGTAGATGCGGGGGCTGGCGTGTTGTAATAATAATTATTAACAACATGGTTATTATCACCATTCACATTGGTCACATCCACATTACTATTATCGTTGTTACTAATATTGTTATTATTCACACCATTTCCGTTACCATCGATATGATTACTTAGATTTGCATCGGTTGACCCGTTATTTACAGGCCCAGAAGCCGGGGCAGGTGTTGTTTGAGTGGATGTCGTATCAGAAGCTGGGGTAGGGGTTGTTTGGGTGGATGTCGTACCAGAAACTGGTGGAGGATTGGTTGTATCAACTTGATTGTTATTGCCATTTTCATTGGTGACAGCCACTTGAGCATTGTTATTATTGCTCACGTTGGTATTATTCAAACTATTATCATTACCATTCGCACTATTGCTTAAGCCGGAATCTGTTGAGCCACTGGCATTTGTAGAAGCTGCAGGAGCTGGCGTGCTAGAATCAGTATTTTGGGATGAAGATACTGGTGCTGTGGCCACAGGTGCAGGAGATACAGGTGCTGGGGCTGGAGAAGTAGTATTGGTATTTTGAGAAGATAGTGGGTCCGTTGCCGTAGCAGGATTATTTCCTAAAATACCACTTTGGGTTAAAAGCGCCATTAACAGCATCATCATTAAGCCACCAAAGCTATCACTTGATGACCCACCCGAAAGGAAAGAATTCAAGCCACCAGACCAGGGTTGAAAGCCGGCGACATTACTTCCCATATTTGAAGAGGAAGAGGGCATCATGGGGTACTGAAATCCAAACATTCCAGAATCAAACGGTTGGGACATAGAGGAGGAAGCGTCATAAGACGGTGAACCCCAGAATTGAGGCGAATATAACGAAGAATTAAACGATTGACGCGATAAAAATGAATTATCCCATCCTGGCGTTGTAAAATTTTGATCACTAGGCATTGAATAAGGCGTTAGCCCGTAGCCAAGAGAATTATTGGCACTACCGTACATATTATACAATTGATCGGGCGCCGAATAGGGTGATCCGTATTGGGCAAAAGCAGAAGAAGGTTGCCCTTGCCATGGCGATAATGCGGATTGGCCATAATATGGCAAAGACTGGCCCATGGCCATTTGAGGTTGCATAAAATAAGATTGTGGCTGTGAAAAATTACTCACCATATCGCGAAACTCCTAACTCTACGATCAAACATACAGTGATGAAAGAACATTAATTATTTATTAATATAAAAACAATCTTTTAAGATTTGCTGCTAAATTATTGCAATTTGTAAAGTTGGGGGGATTCTTTAACAATTCCACACCTTTAGGAGCGTTTCTCTGTAAAACGCCCTCTTCTATTTACTGGGGTCAGCTCACACCATGAAAACTCGCTTATCAACATATCCAGTTGCCACCCTGTTGTCCTCAATCTTAAATAAGCGGCCTTCTTGTGCAGCACCTCCAAGAATGCAATGTCAGACACCCCCTCTGCTTGACATCGGGTCAAGCCAAACGTTCACCAGTTTGCCTTAAAACATCCTTCCCAAAAACATTGACATGGGGATTTGAGCCTCATACCTAGGGGTTTGAAGGATTCAAAGCAATGAGGCCACTTCGCACCTCAGTTTTTTTCAACCGCTCGGAGACGGGAACAATCTCCATCACCCAGCCAAGCCGATGCATTAGCAGAATAAGGTAATACGTCATATCTATTTCAAACCAGCGATGGCCGTTACGGGCGGCACGCTGATCCGCATGATGGTTGTTGTGCCAACCCTCTCCAAATGTTAATAAAGCTACCCACCAGTTATTCCGGCTAGTATCCTCCGTCTTATAACTACGATACCCCCAGATATGGGCAGCCGAGTTAACAAACCAAGTGGCATGTAAAGAAACAACCAGTCGCAAAACCCCTCCCCAAATTAAAAGGGAAAGGCCAAATGGATAACCATTGATGCAATATCCAACCGTAAAGAGAACCACCATAAAACCGATGTTAATGGCTGTATAGTATTTTTCCAGAAATTGCATACCGGGCTCTTCTGCCAAATCTCGTGCAAGCCGATGGACCGTCTCAATCGACTCGTCCAACTGCGGGTGTTTAAAGAAAACCCATAAAAGATGTGACCAAATAAAGCTGTAAGCAGGGGTATGTGGATCGAGCTCTTTATCAACCTGACTATGATGCAATCGATGGGTTGCCACCCACCAAATCGGGCCACGTTGAAAGGCCAACACACCCAAAAGCGCTAAAGTATACCGAACCCATGGCTGGGTTTTAAAGCTTCTGTGTGCCAATAAACGATGGTAACCCATCGTAACGCCCATGCATCCAACAATAAAATGAAGGACTAGAAACAAAACCAACCCCGTTACACTAAACGTAAAGGGCGCTAAAAGAACGCTGCAATGAATAAGTACATAAGCCGCAAACGACTTTATATTGAACCGTTCACGGGTTGCATAGCGAGGAAACGTTGTGAGCAAATTCAAGCTCCTTCTATTGCTCATCGTATCATACAATCCACTAAATCTTGTGACATAAAGGAAACCTGGAGAAAATAGTCCCCATGGATTGAAAAATGTGATTGGTATTCCCCAAAAACCTTGGGGGCAAAAGGCCAAGCTGTGCAAACGCCCGTTTTACTTACCCTTCTCACTGCGAGCTTCTGGAGATAGCAACTCATCCTTACCTTGAATCCGCTTTCTACATTTTAACGATTGAAAAATTTTGTTTTCAGCTAAAAAGCCGACGCGGGGATTTGAACCCCGGACCTACGGTTTACGAAACCGTTGCTCTACCAGCTGAGCTACGTCGGCATATGGACTCTATTATAGGGGTTCATTCAAACCGCGTCAAAAGCCCTTGTGGGATGATTCTATAACGCTTTTTTACCCAAGACAATCTCAAAATGAAACCCTATAATAAAAGCATCATGAGACAGCCCATTTTAAGCATTCAAAACATTTCGTTGGTTAAAAACAACCACCCCATCTTAAATCACATAACCGCAACCATTGATCCCAAAGAGATTGTGGTGATTTCAGGGCCGTCTGGCTCTGGAAAAAGCTCATTTCTCCGATTGTTAAACCGATTGGAAGATCCCAGCGAGGGCACCATTGATTTTCACAATCAGCCCATTGAGGCCTATTCACCCGTTGAACTTCGTCGTCAAATTGCATTGGTCTCTCAAACCCCCATTATGTTTCCAGGCAGCGTCCTTCAAAACTTTCAGTTGGTAGAACAAATCAACCATCGCCCTCATCAATCCGCCGTCTTTTATGAAGAAAAACTCCAATGGGTCGGGCTTCCAGCATCGTGCTTAAACCAAGAAGCACAAAGCCTTTCTCTTGGGGAGAAACAACGCTTTTCTCTGGCAAGAGCCTTACTGAACAACCCCGAGATTTTGCTTCTGGATGAGCCCACCAGTGCCCTTGATCCAGAGGCTTCAACGCACCTATTAAATGCCATTGAAGCCCTCAATCGTGATCATGGCCTGACCATCGTAATGGTGACACATCAAAAAGCTCACGGAGCACATATTGGCCAGCAGTTTTGGAATTTAAAAGCAGGGCAATTAACAACCCACATAGCAGTTCCTTCCGCTGAAGGGGGAGCCTCATGAACCTGGTTCAACCGATTGGCATCGTTGGGATGTGCTTAGGCTTATTTCTCTCAATCACCACTATTTTTCTCATGCGATGGGTCAAGCTCCCCCTTACCAAAGATATAATTGTTGGGACCCTGAGAACATTTCTGCAATTAATCCTCGTGGGGTTTTTCCTTGAGTACATTTTTGCCGTCAATCAATGGTATTGGGTCATTGGGTTTCTCATTGTCATGATCTTGGTGGCCGCTCATACTGCAGAGCAACGGCTTAAAAAGTACAAGCGCCTATCGTTTTTACCGGATATTAGTTTCTCTATTCTGTTGGGTTCAGCCTTTACCTTGTTTTGGGCGACCCAAGTGGTCATCCATGTCCACCCATGGTATCACCCGCAATATGTGATTCCGTTGGCTGGGATGGTAATTGGCAACAGTATGAACAGTGCGGCTCTGGCACTCGATCGTTTTTACGGGGAAGTCTCTCAACTCAAGCCTGAAATCGAGACCCTACTGGCCCTCGGAGCAACCGGGCAACAGGCTGCTGAATCGCCTTTAAAAAACGCCCTGATGGCAGCCATGATTCCTAATATTAACGCCCTCATGGTGGTGGGAATCGTCTCTTTACCCGGCATGATGACCGGTCAAATTTTGGCAGGAGAATCGCCTTTAAATGCTGTTTTGTATCAAATTATTGTGATGCTGATGATTACTTGCGCCAGCGCCATCACATCCGTACTAAGTGTGAAAATGAGCGTGAAGAAAATTTTTAATTCAGCAGAACAGCTTATTTTAGAGCATTAATAGGGGTTTAATTCGGAACTGACACCGTACTTTCACCATTTTTTTGGAGATTGGCAATGACCGAATCCAGCATTCTGGTGTAATGGGCTTCCTGAACATCATTTTGGAGCATCCCCAAAGGCACACCATTTAAAGCATTTAAAACAGCCACCGTACCCGGTTGATCGGCATGAAGTTTAATAAAAATATCGCCATGAAAGGATTGTGCCGTTTCTTCTGCATCAAATTGGTTGGATTCATTGGAAATATCCATGGTCACAAAGGTCATCTTATCTTGATAGAGTGGCTTTACATCTTGAACAATGGAATGAATATCCAAGCATTGGGCACAATCAGAACTAGTCAGTTCGAGAAGCACCAGGTATTTTCGGGTAATCACCGTCGTTTGCGGGTTCTGAGTAGCACATCCTTGGATCATCAACGCACTTCCCATGAGGAAAAACAAGCTACCCCAAACCCAAAGACGCGATTTGAAAACAATCGAAAGCGGGTGTGTCCAAAATGAAAAAAGCGTCATACCTTTACAGAACCGTTTTACCTACCCAAAGGGAGTGCAATTTCATTGTATCAGAAACTGCTTTTCATCTGCCTCCATCAGGTTATGGGCAAATATTGAGATTAGGATTGACGTGTATTATCCGAATGCACGGAAGCCTCAGCCCGCTTCCAAAGATCCTGCCAATCTACCCCACAAGCGTCAAACAAGTTTTTAATCGCTATAGGATCGTTTATGGTTTCTTCTTGCTCAAGCGTCTCCACAATCTTTTGTCGTGCAGCATCCGGAATCGATCTTTGAAATGCTAAGGTAATCTTGTAAAGCTCTGTCAGCTTTTGATCTCGAACTTTTTCTGCCTTTTGTTTTAAGGCTTCAGAAGGACCTTCTCCAATACCGAATGGATTTTGAGAGGGCTTAATGGTGAGTTGCCCAAAAAGCTCAGGATACATCGCTGCAACTTCGATGGCATTTCTCATCATATCATTGACCTTTTCCCAATCGTTAGAAGCCCCTGACGATATCCCTCTTTCACCATAAACGGACTCTTCTGCTGCACGTCCGCCCATAATAATGGTAGCCAGTTTCTCAATATCCACGGGCGTTTGAAAGTATTTTGGAAGGCTATCCATATCATACCCCATCATTCCCAAGGCAGTACCTTTTCCACCCATGGAGCGAGGGACAACGGTTAAAAACTGAGGTGGAAGCCCTTGAGCCCACGCCGTTAACCCATGACCAACCGCTTCATGCTGGGAAGTACGATGCTTATCTTTATCTTCTAAACCATGATCTTTTTTCGCCAAGCCATAATACACTTTTTCAATGGCTTTTAAAAAGTCTTGCTGCCCAATAGCCGTCGCTTTTCGACGACAAGCAAGCAATGCGGCTTCATTGGCAATATTGGCAATCTCTGCACCGGTTGTTCCAGGAGCCATGCGTCGAGCCAAAAACATGGTATCCACATCTTGCCCTATTTTCTTATCCCGAACATGGATGTCCAAAATTTCCTTGCGCCCTTTTGGTGTCATGGGAGCATCAACCGTATATTTTTTATCAAAACGCCCCGGCCGCAAGAGGGCTTTATCCAACACATCGGGTTGGTTGGTGGCCGCAATGACCAACACATCATCATTGGGGGTAAAGCCATCCATTTCGGTTAACAAGGCATTTAAAGTCTGCTCACGCTCATCATGTCCGCCTCCTATACCCTGCCTACCACGTTCACGACCAACCGCGTCCAACTCATCAATAAAAATGACCGAGGGTGAAACCGCTTTTGCAGCATCAAAGATTTCTCGGACCCGGCTGGCACCAAGGCCCACAAACATTTGGACAAAATCCGAACCACTGATGCTGAAAAAGGGGCGCTTTAGCTCACCGGCAATGGCCCTGGCCAACAAGGTTTTTCCGGTACCAGGCGGCCCCGAGAGAAGCATACCCTTGGGGCGTTTCTCCCCTAAAGAAGAGACATTTTTATCAAAGAGCGGTAAAAAATCCTCTCGAATTTCTTCCACCACTTCATCCATTCCCGCAACATCTTTTAATGTTGTGTTGGGGAGTTCTTTTTGTCGCTGAAAACGGTTATTTTTCATGAGGCCCCCCATAAGGCCACCTTGGCTCTTTCTCATGGCCACAAGAATCACAATGATGAACAATAAAGGGCTAAGCATAATAAACGCATTAAAGAGTTGTGGAATGATACTGGGATCTTCAATTTTGGGATGGATTCCTTTTTCCCGCAGGGTTTTAACGAGATCGTTAAACCCTTCTTGCTGGGGATTGGGAACAAAATACTGCACGGTATTGTTCTTTAAGTTAATTCGCCAGTATAAAGTCATATCGTTGGCGGCAAGGCCAATGGATTTGACATGA
>JANWIO010000091.1 GCA_025449835.1 Vampirovibrionales bacterium | reverse complement strand
CATATAATCGGCAAAGGTTAAAAAAGTGGATACATACGGCAAGGTACCACCATGAGCAGCCATCCCATTTAAAACAGACCCCATGGCATGCTCTCTTACACCAAAGGCAATATTCCGACCGGCATAATTCCAACCTCCGCCCACGGCCCCTTGGATATCCCCAACTTCAGTCTTGGGATTTTCAAAATCCCCAAGACCTTTTAATGCCGTATGGGTTGAGGGATTTAAATCGGCTGAACCGCCCATCAAACCGCTTACAGTGGGCGCAATGGCATTCATAATTTTGCCGGAAGCAACCCGGGTCGCCATCCCTTTTGTATCCGCTGGAAATTGAGGCATTTGCGCATCCCAATTTGGCGGCAACTGCCCCTTTATTAACAATTCAAATTCAGCGGCTAGCTCTGGAAAGGCTTTTTGATAAGCTAAAAACTGTTCAGACCAAAGCAATTCTTCTTTTTGGCCGTGTTCAATGGCTTGCCGAAAATAAGATAAGGCCGCTTCTGGAACGTAAAATAAAGGCTCCTCAGGCCAGCCTAAATTTTGTTTCGTCAGCTTTACCTCTTCAGATCCTAGCGGAGAGCCATGAGAATCACAGCTATCTTGCTTATTGGGAGAGCCATATCCAATATGGGTGTTCACAATAATCAATGAAGGCCTATCCGTTTCGGCTTGGGCAAGGCCAATGGCTTGCGAAATGGCTTCCACATCATTCCCATCCGCAATATTAACCACATGCCAGCCATAGGATTCAAAGCGCTTTGCACAATCTTCGGTAAAGGTTAATTGGGTTGAGGCAGCCAAGGAAATATGATTGCTATCGTAAAGATAAATGAGCTTTCCGAGCTTCAAATGCCCTGCCAAAGAAGCCGCTTCAGCAGTAACGCCTTCCATTAAGTCGCCATCACTCACAATACCATAGGTATGATGATTCACAATTTCAAAATCAGGGCGATTAAACCGAGCAGCCAGATGAGCCTCTGCAATAGCCATTCCCACCCCATTTGCAAACCCTTGGCCTAATGGCCCTGTAGTCACTTCAACACCAGGTGTAACACCACGTTCTGGATGCCCTGGGGTTAAGCTTTCCCACTGCCGAAAATTTTGAATCTCTTCGAGAGAAATGTCATATCCAGTTAAATACAGCAAGCTATACAGCAACATCGATCCATGCCCGGCAGAAAGCACAAACCTGTCTCGGTTAACCCATTGTGGATTACGGGGATTATGTTTTAAAAAACGGCTCCACAAGGTATAGCCCATGGGTGCGGCCCCCAAAGGTAGCCCAGGGTGGCCACTGTTTGCCTTTTGAATGGCATCCACAGATAAAAATCGAACGGCATTGACACAAAGTTGTTCTAATTCGGTATTCACTGCAATGGTACTCACGGTTCATTTCCTTCTGTTAATTTGATTCTACTATCGCGCAAACAATGGGGCTTTCAAAGCGTAATCCCTTCAAAAGTCGGGGCGATATTTCCTGCCCGCTGGCGATCCCGCCATTGGGATTATTGATAAACCTTGCCATTAAACCGAAGAACCGTGTAATCTTCCATAATCAAATTATTCAAACCATGTTGCTTTGGCTTAAGCAAATAAACCGGATAGCTGGTGTTGGGAGCAAAATCCACTTGAATTTGCTGGTATTCTCCGTGGGGATTTAAGAGCAACGCAAAGGTGATTCCCTTTTGGGTTAACTGCGAGCAAGATAAATGTTTTTCGGGTAAAAACCGAACCAGCATATCCTCAACCCCATCGGAGTTTAAGTCTGCCAGTAAAATAAAGGTATTTTGGGTGGAAACCACTTTTGCACATTGCGGCGGCAAGGTTTTTTTGAGTGCTTTGATCGCAAGCTGAAAATACGGTTTTAAAACCGGCAGATTTTGGGCCGAATCCTCTGAAATAAAATAAAAACGCTGGGCCTGCATTTTGAGAAAGGGGATATGATACGGGCAGTAAACAAAACCATCATACTGATCCAAGGCTTCGTCAGCCCCAAATTGAATTTTATTAAGGCCATTGGCCATCGTCTCAAGAATCCGTACTGGTGCCTTGGGATCAACACTATCCTGAAGACATCGTTTTATGGGTGAAAAATGCCCATACCCTTTATTCAAATAAACAATGGGCTGGCAAAAGCCATTGGTCGCATCACAATTGCCTTGAGGCAAAGTAATAAAATCCATCCGTCCATCCCCATTTAAATCCGCCGGAATAACGCCCATCTCGTGTTGACTCAAATCCAGACTTTGCTGCTTTTTCAAATATTGACCTAAGCGAAACTCATCCGAGACGGATGCAGCATTTTGGAACAATTGGAAATTAAAATGGTGCTCTTGAAACCGGCCACCCAAAACCACATAAGAGGAATGACAGCTTATCAAACAACTCGCTATCAAGATCCCAACCAGCCCAACAAAAAGTCCCTTGCCCCATTTCACAATGGCATCCTTTCGACTTGCCTGGCGAATCATAAGGCTAAAATAGCACAAAAATATTTTAAAGCCTTTACCCCGCTTTTCCGGTGAATTGGCGTTAAAATGAAGAGGTGCTGTCATAAAAATAAATCAGGAGCCCCTCAAATGATTGGATCTTGCTGCGAAAAACTCAACCGTTTAAATCAATATGCAACACTCCCCCTACGGTTGGTTTTGGGCATTGTGTTTTTTGCCCATGGGGCCGATAAGCTATTCGGCTGGTTCGGCGGTGGCGGTTTATCAGAGACAGCCCAGATATTTCAACACATCGGATTACAGCCGGCTATGGTGCAAGCCATTTTGGCTGGCGGCGGTGAGATGTTTGGGGGTATTCTCGTATTTTTTGGGCTTTTTACCCGAGTGGGCGCCTTCTTAATTGCAGCCACCATGACAGTTGCCATTGTGAAAGTGCATTTGGTCAATGGACTTTTTGCCAGAGACAATGGCTTTGAGTATCCTTTAACAGCCTTAGGCGCTGCATTATCCTTGCTTTGCTCAGGTGCCCCTGTTTTCTCACTGGATAGCATTTTTTGCCCCCTTACGAAAGCCAACAAAAGCTGTTGTGAGCCAAAATCTGAGATCTAATCGGTTGTTCTGCTCGGCTTATCTTTTCTTGGCTTGCTGTCGTCTGTTAATTGATTTTCCAAGAAAATTTACTTATCATAAAGATCTGGATTGCGGGTATAGCTCAGTTGGTAGAGCACTAGCTTCCCAAGCTGGGGGTCGCGCGTTCGAGCCGCGTTACCCGCTCCATTTTTTTTAAATGCGATTTAGCGATATTCAAAATGTTAATTGTAAGGCCACTTGCAGGCTCAAGAAAACATGTTTGTTTTTCAGTGGATAATTTTTATTTTATAAAGCTATTGTCACGAATATCTGTTCCTGACGTTGTCAACGTTACGTGGTTAGAACCTAAATGCTCAAATGCAAATCGAAGAAACTCATGTAACATTGTTCTTCCCGATGTTTCCCGAAGGACCGTTTCCAAAGCAGGACGGGGATCAAATTCAACAGAAGGTTGATGCTCCGTATTGGGGCAATCTATTTTCAAAGGTTTTAATAATGCCAGATCAACCGGTGCTTGAGCATCCACGCTTTTTTGAATAGCTCGACACACTTTTACGGCTTTTGCATCATCTCCCGTCACCATAAAAACCTCTTCGTCAGAAACAACGCTTCCCGTTCGAATCCCTCTGCCTTGAATTTCCTTATCCTTTTGGCTCGGATTAAGCGTTCTTGCGGCATCATACCAGCGAGCAGAAAAATAGTCCGCCTCTTCACCGGCTTTACGCTCATCCTCAACAAGACGCTGCGCTACATTCTGTCGCGTTTCAAGGTCGTGATAGCGAGATACATTCGATTCTTCCTTCGGATTGCCTGTAAAGGTATATTTATCAATTGCGCCAAATTTGCCAAAGCGAACATCCATTTGAGAGACCTCCAAATTACCGTTAGAGATTCCTGAATATCTTCCAGCCAATCCCCGTTTCTAATCCTATATAAGTTTCTAAAGACTCCAAATTGCCCCAAAAGTTATTTTTTTACAATTCTTTATACTTCGGCCCATTCGACAAATTGAGAACGCAACCGGTAATTTTGTTACGGAGGAAAACAGCGAGAGCAAGCTACCCGAATGTTTCTATTTTTCGAGCAATAGCACCGTATTTTTGATTTCCGCTATTTTTTATTACAATTATTAAAAAAAATTAAAATAACCCTTTTAAACCCTCTACACCTGAATTTTAGGGCAATTACCCTGAATATCATTTTAATTTTGATAAAAACAAAACGTTAACAAATTGCGCCACAATTTTTTTATGCCTATATATGAAGGGGTATCTACTTGGGGGATTCAGGCATATGGCCATTGGGGTTAAAGCGAGTTCACGGTTTTCAAAACCCACTGTTTCTACACAAACGGTTCGTCCCGTTCAAGGGAGTACAACATCCTTTGAACGGCTTTTTGAGCGAACATCCAGACCATCTCATGAAAATTTTACAGCGTATTTAACCATGCATCCCAGTGAAGGGGAGCACGATCCTTTAAAAGCATTTGAAGACTTTTTAAAGGAAGAACGCGAAGAGTTAAGAGAAGATAAAAAGTTCGACAGAGAGCTTACACGTGCCACGGCCAAGGATGAAGCCAAATTAAACGCACTTCAAAAACAATTAGACCTTGCCAATGCAAGACTAGAAGATTTAAAACAACAAGCATCACAAACCACCAATCCCGTTGAAAAAAAGGATTTAAAAGATGAAGCAAAAAGCTTAAAAGGGCAGATTCAGCTCATTAATTTTATGATGATTGATCTGTACGATGATGTGATAAACGCCGATTTTCATGTTTTAGAACGGGCTGAAGAAAGAATTTGATCTCGAATTTGTAATCACAAATAGCCACCTGTGGAATTTCTTTTCCCAGCGTTTGTAATAAAGTGTGTCTCTGTGTCATGGCTTTCGTGAACACGCTTTAAATTAAGGGAAAAGGAGAAAAAAGATGATGAAAAAGTGGATTGCTTTAGGAACAACGAGTTTACTGTTGGCTGGTAGTTTAAGCGCTTTTGCAGTAACACCTAACCAGACAAAAGACCCTCAGAACAGTACTTTTGAGGCGCAAGTTCAACAAGAACTTTCTAAGATTACTGTAGCAGAACAACAAGGTGCTGTAACCCAAAAAGAAGCAGAATACTTTACTCAAAAAATTCAAAAAATCCGAGATAAAGAATACGCACGAGAAACCCAAGGGGAAATGTCGCCACAGGAAACGATGGTATTCCAACATCAACTCGAAAGAGTGTCTGACAAACTGCAAAAAACGATGGAAAAATAAATTAAGCACCTCTATCAAACGATAACCACTAAATTTTAAGCAGAATTCCCAACAGGTTACGGCGATTGACATTTTTTATTACGTTGGGCGAACTTTTTTCAAATAGGTGGTTTGTTGGATTTATCCCCCAAAAACGACGGCTAAAATATCTCTATGATATTAACCGTTTCTTTCGAGGGGATAAATTCATGCAATTCAAAAAATCATTTTTCAGCAGTGTTCTCATAATTTCATTATTTGTAACACCCTGGGCTTTTGCCGAAGAGACGCCACAAAAGACTGCCCCTGCAGATACGTCTCCTGTGAGGGCACAACCACAAGAGACGGTATTGCCGTCCATTAACACGGCTTCCCACAATGATGCCAGCCAATCGGTTTTACCCAAACTCAGTATTACCTATGCCCCAATTCCCTTAAAATCAAGGTTGCTTAAAAAGAAATTTACGGGCTATAAAATTACCGTTAAAAACATGGGCCCTGGTGACGTTAATATTTTAAATGCGGATATTAAAAATGGTCTCAGCGGTGAAAAAGCTTATCGAGAAAACAAACGAAAATTAATTGGCATTACTTCCGTTTTGGGTGTTAGTGGTTTTTTCACAACGGCCTTAATTCATCATATCCAAAACAGTGCAGCTGAAACCGAAGGCAAGCCCTTTAATAATGGCTTCAAAGAAGGCATTTTACCGGTTAATGATGCCCGTAGTACAGAAAGTATGATTCCCCAGGGCCAAACGCCTGTTGTGTTTATCAAACTCAAAGACGCCACAACCGGCATTCAGTATGCCGTTCTTAATACCCAGCCAAAGGCTACTTTAACACCTCATGACACACCGATTACATCAATTCAACAGAACTAAATATATAAAGCACGATTAGCAAAATTGCTTAATTTCAAGCAGATTTTGCAGCAGTTGGTGCTGGCTTTTTGTCTGTAACAACTGTTTTAGCAGTATAATGGCCCGCTCATTTCGCCAATCAGTTTTTTCCTGGATTCCATTCATTAATAAAAATTCACCAAAATCCGATAAAACCCCTTCTACCAGGGCCAAGGTTCCTGGCGATAAGTTTTTACAATGGTGCTCAATCCGATTTAAAATCAATTGCGACAATTGTTCTGGATCTGCAGAAGCCGTATGCCCTAAAACACCGCTTAATTGGCCAAAACTCCCTAATAGAGTAAGGGCTTCTGGAAAAAGGTTATCCTCTGATAAAACCAAATGTTTTTCTTCCGAATAAGGCGTTCGTGCCTTCTGGACAGAGGCATGTTTTTTCAACGTTTTTTTTCGACGTTTTTCAGTTGTGTTCACACCAAAATCCTCATTTATCACCGTATTTGTCACACCAAAATAGCGATGCTCAGAAACAAGAGCACGAATTCAGAATATCTTTTTGAGGGATTTCTCTAGAAGTCGCTTTATCAGGTGCTACTTTAATTTTTCCCACGATACAGTGATTTAAAACCTTTTTTTACAAAAAAACGGAAAAATCCTTCATCTTTAGGAGAACCAAGCCTTTTTTTACAAAAAATATTAAATTTTAGGAGAGAAACCACACTTTTGAAAAACTTATGACATAATGTAGTCATTATTGCCCTTTAACGTAAGAAGATCGACTAAGCATGGCGCAGAAATTCTTCCAAGACCTGGTAAACGCCAGAAAAACGGAGAGAGGCGAAGCCCCTCGGGCCTCTGCTCGTCGATATCAGGATACGTTAAAAACCCGCAGTAAAATTATTGCCAGTTCTTATTTGTGGGAATTTTTGGATGAGGTTTTCTCAGCAGAAAAAGCTTGTCGCTTTTTCAGAACCTTTATCTCCCGTTTTGTTTCGGAGAGTAATGGCTCAAGCGAAGATGGTTTATGTAACGTTGCGCCCGTTTATGCTTTAGCCAAAGTGCCATTACCAATGATCCCTTTAAAAAGGCGGCATTAAAGAATTTACAACTTTAATCATGGCTAAAGCGCTTGAATGTTCGTACTTTAGCAAGAGAGACTTTTGCCATGAAAAATATATTGGGTCGCCACCTGTTGGTGGAGTTCTACAACTGCAATCCGCATATTTTAAACGCCGTATGGTATATCGAAAAATTTATGAACCAGGCGGCTCTTGCATGCAATGCAACTATTGTGCAGTCTTCATTTCACCGTTTTGAACCCTATGGGGTAAGTGGTGTGGTGGTCATTGCAGAATCTCATCTGGCCATCCACACCTGGCCTGAATATCGCTACGCCTCAGTGGATCTGTTTACCTGCGGCGGCAATATTGACCCTATGGAGGCGTATGCGGTTTTAAAAAGTAAACTGGAAGCCCAAACCGCTGAAATCCAAGAACTTCAGCGGGGCAATCTGGATGTGATATTTCGAAACTTACCCACAATGGGGGTTTCTCAAGAACCTCTAATCGAACAGGGAGGATTTACACGATGAACTTAGATATGAATTCTCTTGGACCTCATTTAATGCTTGATTGCCGTCGCTGTAATCCGGAAAAAATTGGAGATCTGGCGTTTATTTTTAAATTTCTCAACAATTTACCCGATCAAATCGGGATGACCAAGATTACCCAGCCTTATGTTTTCCCATACTCTGGTCTTATTCCTGAAGATGAGGGAGTCACTGGCTTTGTGGTCATTGCGGAGTCCCATTTGTCATTTCATTCTTTTACCCAAAAGGATTATTTCTTTTTTGATCTGTTTAGCTGCATGCCATTTGATATAGAAGCCGTAAAACAGAAAGTGATTGAGACTTTTGACGTAAAAGAAATCGATGTTCACTTTGTTGTTCGGGGGCAACAGTTTCCAAGACCTGAAAGAAAAGGGAATTCGCCTCATTTAAAACCTTATGAGCAGACTCAAGCAGAAATTATCCCCATCAATCCGCCCATGACAATCCTGACGTATTCTCATGAATAGAAATCCAGCAGCGCTATTTCTTGAAGAAAAAGTTGCTCCTCGGCATTGCTGATCTTAAGATAATCATGAATCGGTTTGAGTGAACACAAAAAAGGAGCAAGGATTGTCATGCCAACCATTGAACAAATTCATCAGGATGCTGAAAACCGCATGAAAAAGGCCATTGCTGCAACCCAACAAGAACTTGCAGCGGTGAGAACAGGACGAGCCAATCCTCAAATTCTCGATCGTGTTCAGGTAGATTATTATGGCACACCAACCCCTTTAAAACAGATGTCCAACATCTCCACACCTGACGGCCAAACTTTACTGATTCAGCCTTACGATAAATCCAGCCTTGCTGAAATCGAGAAAGCCATTTCAAAATCCGATTTGGGCCTGACACCCAATAATGATGGCACCAACATTCGGTTATCTATCCCTGTTTTAACCGAAGATCGCCGGAAAGAACTGGTAAAGCTGATTAAAAAATATGGTGAAGAAGGCAAAGTTGCTATTCGCAATGTGCGTCGTGACGCAACAGATGCCCTCAAACGGATGGAAAAAGAAGAAAATCTGCCTGAAGACGAAATTAAACGCCAGTTGGACGAAGTGCAAAAGCTTACCGATCGCTATACCGGGCAATTAGAAAAAGTGATTTCCGAAAAAGAACAAGAAATTCTCCATATTTAATTTCAATAACAAACACAACAGGGAGGGGTGCCGGGGGAACGGACCCGGCTATAAAGCTCCTTGCCTTCTTCCAAGCGTTTATTTTTTTGCCCAAAATCTACATTTTTACAATTGGCTAATGATGGTGTTCATCCGGATTTCTTCATGATGTAATGGTTTGATGAAGGGAGATATGCAGGCAATGTCAACACCCTATGTAGGTCTTAAAGCTGTTTTGCAAAAAGCCCGATTTGATGGGGAAAATCCTTGGCGGCTGGATGGGTTAAACATTACTGAGCACTCAGAAGAATATCGACGGACCATCAAACGACGTCTTGTTGAGGTTCTTGAGTCTCGATTTGGCGTCCAATCCATTCAAGTGGGGTATTGCCAAGTGGCTTTATCGGAAGAGGTGCCGGGGAAACCGCTTTTAAATTCGGCCCAAACGCTTCTCGAAGAATTCAAATTAGATAGCCTCCCCCCAAAGCACCTGGATTTGTTACAAGAATGCGTTAATGCCTTCCAAAGAACCCTTTAAAGTACTGAAACTGTTATTTAAATCCTAGCTTAAGTTCCCTCGACGAGCCTGATCCCGTTCAATGGCTTCAAAGAGGGCTTTAAAATTTCCCTTACCAAAACCTTCCGCCCCTTGACGCTGAATGATTTCAAAAAAGAAGGTGGGGCGATCCTGGAGCGGTTGCGTAAAAATCTGAAGCAAATACCCGCCTTCATCTCGATCAATCAAGATTCCCAATTCGGATAACTCCGCCAACGGCTCTGCAATAGAACCAATCCGTTCTGCAATATCGGTGTAATAGGTTTTAGGCACCGACATCAGCTCCACACCATTTTTTCGCAAAGCTTTCACGGTCGCAATAATATCCTGGGTGGAAATGGCGATATGCTGGACCCCTGCGGACTTGTAGAAATCTAAATATTCTTGAATTTGGGATTTTTTCAGCCCTTGGGCCGGTTCATTCAGAGGCATTTTTATGGTGCCACTGCGGTTGGCCATCACTTTGGACACCAAGGCCGAATATTGGGTGCTGATGTCTTTTTCATCATAATGACGTAATACATAAAACCCAAAAATGGTTTCGTAAAAACGAACCCAATCGTCCATGCAGCCTTTTTCAACATTGCCAACAATGTGATCAACCCGCTGGAGGCCAATAGAGTTTCCCGGGAGATGGTGTGCAATATAACCCGGCTCAAATACCCCGTGATATCCCTCCCTTTGAACAAACGTGTGGGTGGTTTCCCCATAGGTTGCCACCGTAGCTTTTTGAATTTTGCCGCCCTCATCTTCCAGTGTCCGAGGAGGCTGGATTGAGGTTGCACCCCGTTGAATTGCCGTTTCATAACACTTCACTGCATCTTGAACCAAGAAGCCAATATCCTTAACCCCATCCCCATGGCGCTGTACCTGTTTTTCGATGGGGTGATCCGGAGATAAAGCGGATGTCAAAACAAACTGAATCTGGTTTTGCCGCAATACATAGGAACAGGTCTCTCGAAAACCTGTCTCAGGCCCCCGGTAGGCCAGGATATCGAATCCAAACAACTTATTATAGAAGTAGGCCGCCTGCTTAGCATTACCCACATAAAACTCAATGACCTGAAAATCTTGAATCGGAATTTCTTCGACATCAACAGGTGTTGTCACAGGGCTTTCAGAAGACTTGATCATGGCGGATCCTCCATCATCACTGGCATCGTTGGTTATTTTATTATCAAAGCGCAAAAAAGGTTGAATAGCTATCCCTTCTTGAGCCAATACACCGATTCAATCCCTTTAAAAACTATCGGGGGCGTAAGTACACATAAATTCTTCAAACTCACCCACTGCCACCTGGCTTAATTTGGGCAATTGAGGCTTGAGCTGATCATAAAAATGTTTTGCCAAATTCTCCCCCGTTGGGGCAAAAGGAAACGCTTCATTCAGGTTTTTGCCATGAGGCAGTACATTGTTCACCAGGGGCTTAAGCTCAAAATAATTCATCACAATGCCGGGCTCTTCCAGATAATCCGCAGACAAAGTGACTCTGACAATCCACTCATGGGAATGTGACTGGGGTCTTAAAGTTTCCAGCGAGTGGGTTGCATTAAATTTTTCGGTTAAAGTCACTTGATACATCGGCTTGACCTACACCCCAACAGGTAAACAAGATTGAAAGGCTTTGAGTTGTTGAGGTTCTGGGTATTGCTGGCGATAAATAGCCGCTTGTCCACGGCTCTCCTCAACAGAAAACTCCACTTTTGAAATTGCAGCGTCAGGATACAGATCTCGAAGCCGGGCCAACGTTTGAGAACACAAATATTGCGCCAATCGCTCCGCACTGGTATTGGGAATGGGCAAAATCACCACATCTCTTCTCGGAAACACCCAGCGGTCTCCGTTGTGGTAAGTGGCTTCAATGTGATTATCCTGCTCAGTCAACTTTAAGTGGGGGCTAAACTGAGGCAAAAGGGTCCGGTGATCAATCTCATCACAAACGGCTTTCACAATGGGCTTAATATGCAGAAAATCAATAAAAATATCCTGATGGTCATCCAGGGTCCCCTCAATCTGCATTTGCACATGGTAGTTATGGCCATGAAGTTCTTCCCGGCTTCCATCTTCAAAAATTAAAAAGTGGGCCGCTGCAAAATTAAAATATTCTTTGTAAATTCGGATACCAAAGGTTTCCATGTGAAATCAAATCCTGTTTTGCTTTGATATTGTACGCAAAAGAGCGCCCAAAACTCAAGCTTGAAAGAGATTTAAGAATTTTCTTTGAGAACCGCTTCAAAGATGGAGACCGCCGTATCAATGTCTTCGGCATCGACTACCAGCGGTGGGCTAAAACGAATGCTGTTTTCACCACACCCAAGGATTAAAAGCCCTTTTTCAAAGCATTTATCCACCAATAAATCCCGTAAGGCTTTATCTTTGGCCTTGGAGGTTTTGGATTGGATGATTTCAAGCCCCACCATGAGCCCACGGCCCCGTACTTCACCCAGGCGATCGCTTTTTTGAACCAGCTCATTCAAGCGGTTCATCAAGTGTTGCCCCTGTTGGGCACTATTTTGCATCAACCCATTTTCAACCAGGTCTAACGTCACCAAGGCAGCCGCACATGAAACCGGATTTCCACCGAAAGTGGTTGCATGGCAACCCGGCTCCCAAGTCATCACATTGTTTTTAGCGATAATCGCTCCCAAGGGTAACCCCGATGCAATGCCTTTGGCGCTGGTCATAATATCTGGCTCGATGCCATCATATTCACATGCCCACATCTTACCGGTTCGGCCCACACCGGACTGAACCTCATCCACAATGAGCATAATGCCGTTCTGATCACAGAGCTCTCTTAAGCCTGGCAGCCAGTTTTTCGGAGGCACCACATAACCTCCTTCTCCCTGAATAGGTTCTACCAAAATGGCAGCCACTTCATCGCTCGGAACCACCATTTTAAAGAGGTAGTTATTGATAAAGTCCAAGCAGGCAGCCCCTTCATCCTCAGGCTTCAGATTTCCAAAAAATGGACGGTAGGAAAAAGGATAATGGGCATGGGACACACTGGGCACAAACGGCGCAAAATGTTTTCGTTGAACTGACTTACTCGCTGTTACAGACATGGCGCCATAGGTTCGGCCATGAAAACTTCGGTAAAAGGAGATAATTTGAGACCGTCCTGTCGCATAACGGGCCAACTTAAGTGCCCCTTCCACTGCTTCAGTCCCAGAGTTGCCAAAGAAAACCCGTTTGGGTGTATTTCCCGGAGATAATTCATCTAAACGCTGGGCCAAGTCCACCATGTTTTGATAATAGAAGTCAGTACCACTCATATGCAAAAACTGAGCAGCTTGCTCTTGAATGGCTTTTACCACTTGGGGATGACTGTGGCCTGTTGAACACACGGCAATTCCGGCACAAAAATCCATAAACCAATTGCCATCAGGGTCCTGTACCATCGCTCCATCACCCCGGTGGATGGCCAAGGGATAGCCACGGGTGTAGGAGGTTGAAATATATTGTTTATCCTGTTCAATCAGTGCTTTGACCTTGGGGCCAGGAAGCTCAGTCATAATTTCAGGACGTTTTGGAACGGTTTGGGTCTCTGGCATCGAATTTATGTCCTCTTCTTTCATCCGCTATAGCTGTGATCATGATGGTAACAGAAAAAATAGGTTTTAAAAAACGCTGATAACCGATAAGCGCTGACGCCCGTCCTCACCAAACCTTCGGTAGGTTCTTGACATGTGTTTGGGGTGCTTCTATGATTTCGTTACCCTCCCTATAAATCCTAAAAGTTTTTGCGGGGCATTAGCGCAGTTGGTAGCGCGTCTCAATGGCATTGAGAAGGTCAGGAGTTCGAATCTCCTATGCTCCACCAAGTTTTTAATACTTAACAACCTTAAGGGCTTTGATAACAAATCAATGTCCATTATCAGATTTTGATATACTTGCACATGGTCCTAACAATGATCCATTTTATGTATACAACCTTTGAAGTGTGAGGCAATGTGACGAACGGGTTTGAAAATTCAGATTCTAACTCAGAAGAATCATCATTTTGGACACGGCTTGAAAGTATTTTTATGCCCCACTTCAAAGAGCAGTGTGATAAATTTTTCAAAACCGTTACAGATAAATCAAGATTTGTACACTACACTTCTGCAGATGCTGCTTTGAGCATTATACAAAATAAACGTATTTGGATGCGTAATACAGTGTGTATGTCAGATTTCCAGGAAGTGCAATATGGATATGATATTCTTCATAATTATTTTTATGATCCCACAAAAGGAAAAGCCTTTTTCGATGCGTTAGAACAATGCGTTCCAGGCATTGTTCTTGAAGCGATAAAACTTTTTGATCAATGGTGGAACATTATTAAATCACAAACTTTTATTACTTCGGTATCAGAGCATGATGATAGTGAAGATATACATGGCCGTCTTTCTATGTGGCGTGCCTTTGGTGGTCATAAGACCCGTGTTGCCCTTGTTTTTAACCTTCCTGTATTTTCAGAAGGTTCGCAAGCGCTCAACTTAATGTTCAACCCTGTGGCTTACTTAACGAAAGATGAAGTCCATGGGGTAATGAATCAAGTTAAAGAGAATATTGAGGCCAATTCTGATTTTTTATCCAACGTTGAGCGCCAATCAATCGTAAATCAGATTTTTTACATGCTTCGAGCAAGCGTTGTATGCTTAAAACATGAGGGTTTTAAGGAAGAACGCGAATGGAGAGCAATCTTTACACCGAATTTACTCGGAGCAACACCGTTGATGGAGCCTCCTTCTACTCAAGTACTCGAAGGAATTCCCCAACTTGTTTATGAAATTCCTCTGGATGAAAGCGTTTCCCCCATACTTGCTGACTTGGAATTTTCTCGACTTTTTGATCGTTTAATCATAGGTCCAACACCCTATCCATTACCTATATACCAAGCCTTTGAGACTGCACTGAAAAACGCGGGGGTGGCAAATCCGATTATCCAAGTTTCAGGCATTCCAATACGTAGCTGAAAATAAAGGGTTTTGCGCCATTAGTTCTAGCCCCAAAAAAGAAGCCCAGCTTCTGAAAAACGGGGCTTCTCTTATTGGTTTTAATGACGTTGGGTTTAGTAGTCTTCCATACCACCGGGCATACCAGAAGGCATAGCCGATTTTTTCTCAGGAAGCTCTACAACCAATGCTTCGGTGGTGAGCAGCAAACCAGCAACGCTGGCAGCATTCTCCAAAGCACTCCGGGTTACTTTGGCAGGGTCAACAATGCCTTTTTCGTACATATTCACAAATGTATCGTTTTGCGCATCATAACCGATATCATTGGGTTGATCTTTGACTTTTTCAACGATCACTTCACCACGAGCGCCTGCGTTGTCAGCAATCTGACGGCAAGGCGCTTCAAGGGATCTGCAAAGGATATCTGCACCCGTACGCTCATCAGCTTCTTCGAGTTTTTGAGCAAATTCAAGGAGTCTTTTCTGCGTTTTGAGCAACGTGGTACCGCCACCAGGGACAATACCTTCCTCAATCGCAGCACGAGTTGCGTTTAAAGCATCCTCAAGACGCAGCTTACGATCTTTCAATTCGGTTTCAGTTGCGGCACCGACTTCGATTACAGCAACACCACCGGATAATTTTGCAAGCCGTTCTTGAAGTTTTTCTTTATCGTACTCGCTGTCACTTTCTTCAATTTGACGTTTAATTTGTTTTACTCGTGCTTCAACAGCTGATTTTGTTGTTTCATCAACCACAATGGTGGTATTTTCTTTGGTCACGGTCACACGACGCGCTTTACCAAAGAAGCTGTGACGGGCAACATCTTCTAATTTAATACCCAAATCATCTGTGAAGAGTTGACCACCGCATAAAACAGCAATATCTTCGAGCATTGCTTTACGACGATCACCAAAGCCAGGGGCTTTCACAGCAACAGCACGAATCACTTTACGCATATTGTTAACAACCAAAGTTGCAAGGGCTTCGCCTTCAACATCTTCAGCAATCAACAATAAGCCACGACCTTCACGAGCCACGTGTTCCAAAATGGGAACGAGGTCGGAAACGAGGTTGATTTTTTTGTTAACACACAGAACAAAAGCGTCATCCAAGGCGCTTTCCATTCTTTCAGCATCAGTGATGAAGTAAGGGCTGATGTAGCCTTTATCAAACTGCATCCCTTCAACCACTTTTAAGTTGGTGCCAATGGATTTGGACTCTTCAATGGTAATAACACCATCTTTGCCCACTTTTTCCATAGCTTCTGAGATCAGTTCGCCAACTTTTTTATCGTTACCAGCTGAAAGACTTGCAACTTGGGCAATGGCTTCTTTGGTTTCAACAGGGCGAGCTTGTTTTTTAATTTCTTCCACAATAAAGGCAACACTTTTATCAATACCCCGTTTAATGCCCATTGGGTTTGCACCAGCTGCAACGTTTTTCAAGCCTTCTTTTACAATGGCTTGAGCAAGAACGGCGGCGGTGGTGGTTCCATCACCAGCAACATCGTTGGTTTTAGAAGCCACTTCGCGAATGAGTTGAGCGCCAGCATTTTGATCATGCTCTTCAACTTCGATTTCTTTCGCAATGGTGACACCATCATTAATAATTTGGGGTGCACCGAATTTTTTTTCTAAAACAACATTTCGCCCTTTTGGCCCTAATGTCACTTTAACAGTATCTGCAACAATATCAATACCATGTTCCAAGGCACGGCGGGCTTCTTCATTAAATAAAATGCGTTTTGCCATGTTAAGTTCCTTTCTTCTTTTTCACACAAACTGCTTCATTAAACGCTTTTTAATCCCAGAGAGAGAGACAACTAGGATTCAAGGACACCGAGAATATCGCGTTCAGAGAGGATTTTGTATTCAACCTCTCCGTATTTCAAATCGGTACCACCGTATTTTTGAAATAATACGATATCTCCTGCCTTCACGCTCATTTCTTCCCGTTTGCCATTTTCTAATTGTTTACCTGGGCCAACGGCAACAACTTTACCCCGTTGTGGTTTTTCACGAGCGGTATCGGGAATGTAAATTCCGCCAGGGCTTTGTTCCGAATCGTTTTCAATTTCAATCACAACCTTATCAGACAAAGGTTTAATGTTGAATTTGGTAGCAGTTGCAGGCATAAAATCCTCCTTCAAAAGATTGATTACTAACCACTGATAGGTGTACCTCTTGATTATATTAATAAGGGTGAATACAAAGTAAAGACGATTAATGAAAGTTTAATGATCTAAAAAACCCCTTCTAATAAGAAGCTTAAATGCATCTTTCAACAACCCAATTTTTCCTTTTTGAAGCACTCAAATGAAGTACTTAAACACCTCACATTGATATCACCCATGTATCTCCATCGATTAGAGGATATTTTGCGCCTGCTTTATTCTGCTTAAAACGTTCTGAAAAACCCCATACCCTGAAGTTCTTTGGAAAGTTCCTTTATTTGGAGGAGCAGCAACATTCCCATCCTCAGCTAAGATAGGCATTATATGGTGCTAGACTTTAGGATGAGGTTGGCGGGGTTCATGAAGCCAAACAAACGATTTTATTTTCAAATACTCGGAACTCTTCTTGCCCTGACACCGATTTTTCTTATGTCAGGATGTAGTCAAGCTGGCATGTCCAACAGCTTGGTTAAAGATTCAGCTGCGCCGCCGCCAGCCGTTATACTTCCACCTCAAGTTAAAGCAACTCAAATCCTTTTAGACACAGCAACACTTGCCGGTTTACCGCGCCAGAATCCTTTTACGTCTCCTTTTGAAAAAACGGCTCCTACCGGTCCAGCGCAGCCACCACCTCCGAAAAACCCTTTTGAGGGAATTACATTGCAGGGAAT
>JANWIO010000090.1 GCA_025449835.1 Vampirovibrionales bacterium | reverse complement strand
AGGTGATCAACCCAAATTAAGGTTTTTCGGCGTAAAGCTTGGTTTTCCGATAAGGGTAAAATGTTGGTATCCCGTAAAAACGATTCATCTAAACGTGTTTCTTCGGAAAGCACTTGTGAATGAGGTAATGGCTCCGGCATCAAACCGACTAAGGGGTAATCCTGTTGAAGTTCAACCACCCCCGTAAAAAGGGCGTCGCTTAAATTGAACACCAATACTGTTCCTGGTGTCTGTAATTGCGCTTGGATTGCATGATGCGCATCTCGAACCATTGCCGTCGAAAGCTGATCAATTTGTTCAAAGCGGGTTTCGTTTTCTCGGTGGACACTATCGATGCTACACCCACAAATACTGTCATGAGGATGATTGAGAAGCAGCATTTTCCAGAGAAAACCCAGCTCTTTTTCATAACATGGGCTGAGTCCCAGTAACTGTTCCCAAACCAACAGTTGTTCCAGTTGGCGGGTGAGGCGCCATTCGAGTTTTCGGTTCCATTGCTTTAAATACATTCGGCTGGAAAAAACACCGGGCAATAGATAGGGGCCTTTAAAATCCCGAAGCTCCCCGTGAATGGTATTGATGGATGTTTTGGCATCAGGAATCGCCTGCATAAACTTATCGGGTGTGGTCGTTTTGGCTTGAGGTGCCAGTTGGTTGATGAGCGATGGAGATGTTTTCATAAACCCCAGATGATCGGCACCAATGGGAAACAACACCGGGATATTATCAGGTGTTAAATCTTGGAGGGTTTGAGACCACTTGTTAAAAAACGTGGTCTGCTCCTCAAAATCTTTTCCCATATGGAAAACATTTTGAAAATACCCTTCTGTCAGGTGATAGGTCCAGATTTTATCGCCAGAGGGGGACTCCCACCAAAACCAAGGCATTTGTGGTTGAATGCCGCGCCAAACCATGGCAGATTCAATACCAAAATGTCTTAAAATCATCGGGATATCCGCAGAATGACCAAAAGTATCTGGTAGGTATCCAGTGAAAGTCTTTTCTCCAAAAGATCTTGAAATTGAAAGACCGCGCTGCAAGTTTCGGATCAAGCTTTCACCGCTAACCAAAAATTCATCGGGCATCACATACCAAGGGCCAATGCTAAGTTGATCCGTTTGGATAAATTTTTTGAGGGTTTCCTCTTGATGAGGTCTGAATTCCAAGTAGTCTTCTAACAGAACGGTTTGACCATCAAGGGTAAAACAGGATAATTGATGGGTTTGTAAGGCTGAAATGACTTCATCGACAACCTTTAAGAGCCGATGCTGGTATTCACGAAAGGGCAAATACCACTCTCGATCCCAATGGGTGTGATAATACACAAAACAATTTAGGGATCGTTGTTGCCCTGAGATGGAATCATTGATCATGGATACGTTCATATGCACAAACCTCTTGATGATCATACCTTATGACAAGGCGAATGGGATGGGGTATTTGGTGGGTTAAATGTAAAGAAATGATAAGAATTTGGATTTCGTGGTGTGTTTTTTGGCGCAAAAATTTTTCAGGTGCTTTTATATGGATGCATGTCGGGGGAACTTAAGGATAACACTGTATGGTCTATCCCGGGTACAGCCAACAACCCTATATCCCTAATTCTTGGGGACGAGCACCCGTTTATCCGGGTCCTGCTCCGTGGGTGAATCGTTTGGCAAGGCCTCATTTTCCACAAAGCCCTGCAACACAAGGTTTGCTACCTCCACTAGAAAATATGGATCCCAAGGCACTTGAAGCCTTACAGGGCAAAATGACCCCTGAGATGATGCAGCAAGCGGCTCAGTTAATGAAAGACCCCCGTGTTCGAGATCAGGTGGGTAAAATTCAAGAGATGATCCAAAATGGCCAGATGACGCCAGAGATGATGGATCAGATGGTTGGACAAATTCCGGGAATGCCACCAATCGGTAAAATGGATGTTGTGGGGATGGCGCAAACGGGGCTTTTAGCCTGTGTAATGGGGTTAATGTTGGGGAAAAATCTTGATTATGTGATGCAGGGGATTCATAAACAACGAAATAGCCTTTTAGAACGAGTTTTAAAAGGGATTGAGGCAAATGTGCCTGGGGTCAATTGGCTCAATAACAAGTTAGAGCAGATGATTCATCAGGTAAGGCAGAATTTACCGGCTCATGAAAGTGCCTTACTTCGTTTGGATAGTGCTTATACCCCTGAAGAAGTCTTGAAAAATTATTTAAGTGCCTATTTGGGGCCTCAAGGGCATTTGTATCCTCAATTACAGAAACTGCGGCTGCCAGCGCCGCTGTTACAGCGTTTAAGTACGCAAGTTCATAATACGGCTCAACTGCAACAAATTTTGGATGCCAATCCCGTTCATTTTTTACCCCCAAAAGTTCAAAATGCGGCGGGTGTTGCCCTTGAAAATGGTTTTTTACAGCGAAATGTGATTCGGCCTATGAAAGAGATTGCCGAAGCTTTGATGCCCAGCTTAACAAGTGCTTCAAAGGCTTCAGCGGTTACCTTAGGGTACCTTCAGAGAGAGATGGAGAAAGAAACCTTTTTCAAGCTTTTGCATGATGCTTGCGATTCTGCCCACCCTATTAGAGGGATTACTACTGACCTTGTGCGTGAGACAGAAAGCCTTCTGATGAAACCCATTCTAGGGGTAAAAGGAGTTCATGATCCCTTTGCCTATAATTTTGCAAAACTCAGTCAAAATCCCGCTTCAAAGGCGGCTAAAGTGATTCGTTGTGTTCTGGGTGTGAATAGCCACACTGATTATCAAGGGGTTCGACATGCATTAAGGCTAAAGGCAGGCAACAAAACCGTTGTTGAATTTCTCAGGGATGCCAGCCAAGGCTTGGTTACCCATTTAAATGTTTCCGAAAAAACGACGCTGGCAGAACTTCAAAGTCATTTTAAGCAATACCACTTGATTGAGCGTTTAAACCGGGGAAGAACTGGATCCCAACTTAAAAGCACATTGTCTGGTCTCCTCAAACGAGCGCAATATTTTGAAAAATATAATGTTCCCGTGGTGGAGACCGAGCATGCTCTCTATCAAGCCTTTAAAAACCGGGGAATTGGTCCAGTGGGTCGTTTTTTAGGGAAAATGGGCTTTTATGGCCAGCGGATTCTGGAAGGGGCCAACTTTAAACGTTTTGGCGGAAAGGTTTTAACCGAAACACCTTCTGTGTTTAACCGCTTGTTGGTGAGTTTATTTATTTTTGGGTTTGCAATTTCCGGATACAAGAAGGCGCCTGAGGAGAGTAAGATTCCTCAATTCTTTGAACATCTTGCCTCTGGCTTAGGGGGGTATTTGGGGTATGAGTTAGGGCGTCAGGTGGTCCCAGGGCTGGGTATTTTAACTCGGATTCCCTTTATGGCCAGGCTTAATCGGATGAGAGGTGTGGGGTTTGCCATGTCTGAATTTGTTATCCCAATGATTATAGGGGGCGTTCTGGGCTATGGCAGTCAAAAGGTTGCGAATCTGGTGTTTGGAGATCCTGTCAAAATTGAGCGTAAATTGCAGTTTGCAGCCGATAAAGAGCGCTCGTTGCAATCTCAGAAAGGGTTGTTTGAGCAATTTAAAAATGGTGAGTCTCCACAAATTCCAGGTATTACACCCAATACTGAAGCATTTACTCCCGATGAAACTGCTTTGACGCCGGAAAATACGGGTTTAACCCCAGAGCAAATTGTAGTAAATCCGGCAAAACTCCAAGAAAATGCAATTGTTCAGCATGAGGCGGGGCATTTAAAAAGTTTTGCACACTCATTGTGGGACCATTCTTAGACTTTGATGTGTTCTTGAGATTTGGAATGCTCTGAGAAAAGCGTTTTTTGAATGCTATTTTGCCATCCTTGGATGTAAAGTCTCCGGGACTCTATGGAAAGGGAGGGCAAAAAACATTGGGACTCTTCTTCAAAGACTTCAATCTGTGCAGGAGACTCCCAAAATCCACTGGCAAGCCCTGCTAAAAAGCCAGCGCCTTTAGCTGTTAACTCTGAATCGGTCATACGATAAACGGATGTGCCTAAAACATCGGCTAAAAATTGCATTAAAAAGTTGGATCGATTAACGCCACCATCTACTTTAAGTGCGTTGATTTCCAATTGTGAGGTATCTTGCATTAAAGAAACAATATCCTGGGTTTGGTAGGCCATAGCTTCCAGGGCAGCTCTGGCAAAATGCGCCTTGCTGGTGCCTTGGGTAATTCCCGTAATCAACCCACGAGCGTCACTTTCCCAATAGGGTGCACCAAGTCCCACAAACGCCGGTACAAAATAGACACCTTCGTTACTTTCCAAGCTTAACGCGAGTTGATCAGCTTCCTCAAAGGATTGAATGATGCCGAGTGTCTCTTTCAGCCATTCCAGAGCCGCCCCTGCAATAAAAATGGCGCCTTCCAAGGCATAAACGGGGTTTCCGTGGCTGTCACATGCCAGTGTGGTTAAGAGACCCTTATCAGAAAACAGACATTGGTCGCCCAGATTCATTACCAAGAAGGCACCGGTGCCAAAGGTATTTTTACAACTTCCTGGTGTCCAACATTTTTCGCCATAAAGCGCGGATTGTTGGTCACCAATCATGCTGGTAATGGGGATTTCAAAACCACCTGTGATCTGCGGATCGGTTGTGCCAAACGATGTACTGCTTTTTTTGACTTCGGGAAGTATATTTTCGGGCACTTCAAAAAATCTTAATAGCTCAGTATCCCAGGTTTTAGCTTGGATATTAAACAGCATGGTGCGTGAAGCGTTGGTATAATCCGTTGCATGAGACTTACCCCCTGAGAGCTTCCAGAGAATCCAAGTATCCACCGTGCCGAAAAGGAGTTGATTCTTCATCAGTAAGGGCTGTGTTTCGGGGCAATTCCTCAACAACCATTGGATTTTACTGGCGGAGAAATAGGCATCGAGGACCAAGCCGGTTCGTTTTTGGATATCTTTGACGAGGGAAATGTCTTTTTTGTGTTCGGTACACCAATCTGCGGTTCTTCGACATTGCCATACAATGGCATTATAAACGGGTAAGCCGGTGGTTTTGTCCCAAAGCACCACGGTTTCGCGTTGGTTGGTGAGCCCAATCGTTTGGATGTGGCCCCAATCGGTTTTGCCCTGAGAAAAGGCTTCATCAATCGCCGTTAATGTTAATTTCCATAGGATAGAGGCATCTTGCTCAACCCAGCTAGGTTGTGGGTAAATTTGAGGGATTTTTTGGTAGCCACGGGCCACAATTTGGCCTAATTTATTCATTAAACAGGCTTTAATACCAGTGGTGCCATGATCGAGCACTAAAATGTATGTATCCATTGCTTGCCCTCTCTCAACATGAATCAATATTGTCTTCAGCATGGCGCAATATCCCCCTTTTCGGCAAGTCTGGATTTCTCATTTCGGACGGTTTTATGCCGGACGTCTACAAAGTTTTGCTTTGGCGTTACAATAGGGTCGAACGGTTTTATAGAGACAGGGAGGTTTTGAAAATGAATGAATTAACGTCATTGCGAGAATTGGTGGGTGAAATTCGGGATTTAAATACCACACAAGGGCTTTTGGGCTGGGATTTAGAAGTCAATATGCCTGAAAAAGGGTCTGATATTCGAGCAAAACAGATGGCGACGCTTTCAAAAATTGCCCATGAAATGATGATTTCAGACAATGTGGGGACTTTGCTCCAAAAATTAAGGGAAGAAGCCACCTATAAAAGTTTGGATAAAGTGGATCAGGCGTTGGTGCGAGAAGTGGGGAAAGATTACGATCGGGCCAAAAAAATCCCGGTGAGCTTGGTTCAGGAGATGCAGGAGGCCACAGCCAAAGCCCATCTGTTGTGGGTTGAAGCACGTAAAAACAATGATTTTGGCCGATTTGCACCAATCCTTGAAAAAATTGTGCAATTGAATCAGCAAATGGCGGAGGCATTGGGCTACGATAAAGCCAATGGTTCACCGTATGATGCACTATTAGATCTCTATGAGCCAGAATTAACGGTTCAACAGCTTGATGTTCTCTTTGCAAACCTAAAAAAAGACTTGGTGCCTTTGGTAAAAGCCATTCAAGAATCTCATTACACGCCGGATGCATCCTTCCTTAGAAAAGGTGCCAGTATCGAAAAGCAATGGCAGTTTAGTGAAGCCGTGATTCAGGACATGGGCTTTGATTTTAATGCGGGCCGTTTGGATAAAGCCCCACATCCATTTTGTATGGGCATGGGAGCAGGGGATGTAAGGCTTACAACCCGTCTTTTTGAAGATGACATGGTCTCTTCTCTTTTCTCCTCGATGCATGAGGCAGGCCATGGGATGTATGAGCAAGGATTGGATCCTGCTTTACAGCGTACCCCCTTGGCAGATGGTGCTTCGTTAGGAATTCATGAGTCTCAATCTCGGATGTGGGAAAACCTGGTGGGACGCAGTCGGCCTTTTTGGACGTATTATTTCCCGAAGTTGAAAGAATATTTCCCGCAGCAGCTTGAAGGTGTGAGTGTTGAGGATTTTTATAAAGCAATCAACCGTTCTCAGCCTTCTTTAATTCGGGTAGAGTCTGATGAGGCCACATACAACCTCCATATTTTATTGCGGTATGAAATTGAGAAAGATGTGATTGAAGGGAAACTTCAGGTCAAGGATCTGCCAAAGGTTTGGAACCAAAAGATGCAGGACTATTTTGGCATAACGCCTAAAACCGACACAGAAGGGGTACTCCAGGATATTCATTGGTCCCATGGCTCCTTTGGTTATTTCCCTACTTATACATTGGGCAATATGTATTCCGTTCAGTTCTTCAATAGGGCCAAGAAGGAAGTTCCAGATCTGGAAGCCCAGTTGGCCAAAGGAAATTTAAAGCCTTTGAAAGACTGGTTGAATGCGAAAATTCACAAAGTGGGCAAAGTTGAAACGCCGGCGGAAATTGTACAGCGGGTGACAGGTGAGCCTCTGAAAGCCCAATATTTTGTGGAGTATTTGTGGGAAAAATACAGTACCGTTTATCCGATCCAACGTCAAGCGTTGCAATCTGCATCTGCGCATTAATGTATCATTACTTCAGCTAATATTTACCTGTCATCTTAAGAGACTTTGACTTTCATGGACAAACGCCATGAGCATTTGAGACCATGGTTTCTTTCTGCTATAAAAGAAACAAGATTTGATAAAAATTGGAATGGTTTTATGACTGCTTTGGTAAAAGAACCGCTGGCGATGGAACGAAAGGTTTATATTGAAACCTTGGGCTGTCAAATGAATCAAAATGACAGCGAATTGATGTTGGGGCTGTTGGCACCACAAGGATTTGTGCCGGTTAATAATGCCAAACAGGCCGATTTGGTGATTATCAATACATGCCAAATTAGATCCAATGCCGAAGATAAAGCCTATAGCTATCTTGGGGTTTTGAACAAGCTGAAGCGACAGAAACCAAATGTTAAAATTGTGATGGCCGGGTGTGTTGTCCAACAAACCAAGGATGAAGTCTTTCAACGGGCGCCTTACGTGGACATTCTGATTGGCACGCAGAATATCCATGAATTACCGTTGTTGGTTGAGCAAGCCTTTCAAAAAGACGATCAAAAACACTTTATGGCTGTGGACAAACAAAAAAATAAGAGTACCTATGATTATTTTGATGACATTGTGCCGGTTCGCCAGAGTGCTTTGTCGGGATGGGTTACCATTATTGAAGGCTGCGACTATTTTTGTACCTATTGTGTGGTGCCTTATACTCGTGGGCGCCAAATTAGTCGTGCGCCTCAGTCCATCTTGGATGAAGTGAAGCAGCTCGCAGATAAAGGGTATCAGGAAATTACTCTTTTGGGGCAAACTGTCGACGCTTATGGCAAAGATTTTACCGATAGAACCTATGGCTTGGCTCATCTTTTAGAAGACATTCATGAACAGGTGCCGGAAATCCCCCGGCTCCGTTTTATGACGTCTCATCCACTGGATTTAAGTGATGACATTATTGATTGCGTGGCGCATCTCCCGCGGGTGATGGAATATATTCACATTCCGATGCAGGCTGGAAACGATCTTATTTTAGAGCGGATGCGTCGCGGCTATACCCGGGAACAATACTTTGAGTTGATTGATAAAATCAGAGATAAAGTGCCTGGTGTGGCTATTACTGGTGACTTTATTGTTGGATTTCCTGGAGAAACAGAGGCGCAGTTTCAGGATACGTTGGATGCGGTAAAACGGGCCCGGTTTGATTCTGCCAATACTGCTGCTTATTCTGCCAGAAAGCAGACCCCTGCGGGGATTTGGGAAACCAAGGGCGAAGGGGTGATTTCTCAAAAAGAGAAAGACGACCGGCTCCAACGGCTGAATCAGGAAATTTCCGAAATGGCCTATGAAATTAATAAAACCTATGAGGGGCAGATTGTTGAAGTGTTGGTGGAAGGGAAAAGTAAACGCAAGCAGTTTGATCGCTGGCGAGGGCGGACCCGTACCAATAAAACCGTTAATTTTGATAACTTTATTGACCCATCTCTTGACCTAACGGGGCAATTGATTTCAATAAAAATTACACAAGCCCATGCATGGGCTTTACAGGGAGAAGTTTGTATTGCGCATAAATCCCACGAACCGGGTATCCTTTTATCACCCTGAAAGGTGTAAAATAACGCTATGATTGTTTATCTTGGATTGGGCAGTAATCAAGGCGATCGGGTGGGGGCGATTCAGCAAGCCATCCGCTTTTTGACGGACCATCAAAATATACGGGTCTTATCGGCATCCAGTTTTTATGAAACGGAGCCGGTGGGGTTTCCAAATCAAGAGTGGTTTGTGAATGTGGCGGTGGCTATTGATACGGCACTTCCCCCTGAAGAGCTTTTGGAAATTTGCCAGGAGATTGAAAAGGCTTTAGGACGAGTTCGGGATCCCCAGAATCAATATGGGCCAAGGACCATTGATATTGACATTTTGTTTTATGGTGACTTGGTGATGAATGAACCAGACTTGGTTATTCCACACCCACGGGTTCATGAACGCGCTTGTATGCTGGTCCCTCTTTTAGAGGTTAACTCCCGCTTGATTCACCCGGTACTCAAACGCAATATTGAACAGCTCCATAGTGATCTGGCCGAGCCAGAGGAAGTGCTTTTATATGGAACCCGGCGGGTTCATCGGCCATAGGTATTGTGCGTTTTTTCTCTTGATTTTTTGAAGAGAAGAAACGTAAAACATGGGGAATTTGGCAAAGATTTTCTTTGAGTGGGTTTAGAGTCAGTAACAGAAGCAATCCTATGGAGGCGCTTATGCGTGCTGAACCAATTCAATCTAAAAGCCGAGTTATTAAAGTGCATCGTATTCTGGGGGTGGGGGCTCAAGATTTAGCCAATACACCCGGAAATGCCTCTGCTTATATTCTCAGTCAAGCAAATCATCTCTATGCCAGCACAGATAAACCCTCCAAAACGGTGGGCAATCAGTTAGATATCTTGGGATAAAAATTTTTGCCCTACTTGCAAAAACCCCACTGATGCTTTATCGAGATTATGCCCTCATTGCGCTAAAATCTTAATTAAAGAAAGTCATTTTTTATAGAGGGCAAAGGAGCTATGCCAGTAAAATTAAAACGTTTTTGGCCTCTTTTTGCCGCCTGTGTTTTTTTTCTGGTTCCCTTATTTTTTGAAATAGGCCATTCTCCTTCTCCAGAAAAGCAGCTTGATACTTTTTTACAGGAGAACCATGCCACTGCTCAGGAAGAAGAGGCTTATTCCTTTGCGCTTCACCATCCTGAAGTGTTGGAATATATTCCGTGCTACTGTGGTTGCGTTCGTCAAGGTCACAAAAACAATTACAACTGTTTTATCAAAGGTAATCCTCAACAAAGGCCCCAATATCCCATTTTTGATAGGCATGGTCTGGTTTGCCCGATGTGTATTCAAATTGCCTTAAAGAGTGAGAAAGAGTTTAACGCTGGAGATCCCTTAATTCAGATCCGAAAGGATATTGATAAAATGTTTGAAAAATACCCCAAGCTAAAGCCAACCCCCACGCCAATGCCGCCATCAAGTTCAACATCGCCGTCACAAAATCACTGATGTGTTAATGGGTGTTTTCGGAGTCATTACGGTGTTCTTTCTCAGCCTCAGACGCTTTTAAAGCAGAAACACAATTGGTGACAGTGCCTGGTGTGGATTCCATTGGAGAGGATTGGGCTTCTTGAAAGCTTAAGGCCTGATTCGCCCATTGTTGAGAAAGTTCTGGATGGTTGATACTAATCAGTTCAGTGGCTTTTGCCATATAGGTGTAAGCTTCTTGATAAGCATTTTCTTTGGCAAAGGTGGCAGCTAATGAATAGAGCGTATCTGGGTCTTGAGGGTGCTTTTTGGCAAGTTCACAGTATGTTTGCAGTGCATCATCATATTGGCCTGCTCCAAAAAAGCTTTCAGCGAGCTTGTATTGTGCATCATCGTTATCTTTATCCTTCGCTACAAAGGCTTTAAAAAAAATTGCTGCTTTTTGATAATCTTGTGTGCTGTTGGTTTCCTGCGCCAAGGTTAAATAATCATTTCCCATCTCCGTTTTTAACGTTTCGTCATCGGGTGTTTGTTTTAAGGCGTTTTCATATAAATTCAGTGCAATTTCGTGATGGTTTTCTGTCCATTCGGCTTTTGCAAGCTTCATAAGGGCTGTTTTAGAATTAGGATCCATATGAAGTGCTTGTTGATACAGCAGAATGGCTGACTTGGGGTGGCTTAGTTGATTCTGGACATCCCCCAGTTTGAGGTAAACGTCTGATACGTTGGGATATCCATGGAGTGCTTTTTGATAATCTTCTTCTGCGGCTTGAAAATCTCCATGTTTATACGCCAGATTACCCTGATAAAAAGCATAAATCCCTTCCCCAGTTGTTTTTATGGGGGGAGAAAATAAGACCACCAAGCCGATGGTTGTAAACACAATTACAAATGCCAAAACCCTAATTAAAAACACGGGATTCGAATTCTTCTTTTAAATAACATGTAACAATTCGTTCACAATTTACCTCAATTGTAGCAAATCTATTTTTTGAGGGACTTTTCTAGTATAGATTAAATACACACATCTCTATTCAGAAGTCTCAATAAAGTTAGATGAAGGGGTTAACATGGGATATTTTTATCCGGCAGGATTGCCAACATTTCCACCACCAGGTCAGTATCCAATGGCTTATAATACTGCTAGCCAAGGCACTGCTCAGAATCCTCAGGCATCGACTTCTGCTGTTACAATCAATATTACCAATCCTCAGGCATTTAGCAATGGTGCCACAGTACCGGGTATGGTGACACCGGGTGGTGCACCAATGGGAGGAGCAAGCCCAGCTGTTATGCCACCTTCGCCACAACAAGCATTAATAAAAGCTTATAACGATGCACAAACTGCCATTGCAAACTATTTTAACTTAGGTCAGGCACTTCAGGCACAGGCATATGCACAACAACATTCCTTCCCTGGAATGTTCCCACCGCCACCAGGTTTTGGGCCACCCCCACCAGGAATGATGCCGCCACCGCCACCAGGTT
>JANWIO010000089.1 GCA_025449835.1 Vampirovibrionales bacterium | reverse complement strand
GCATTACTGCTCAGGCACTGGATAAGGTCAGTGAAACTTGGGCCAAGATACAGCAGGCAGATGTTCAAGAGGCCGATACGTTCATGGGTGAGTTAAATGAGAAGCTCAAGAATGTCACAGAAACCATAGATTGGTTTATTGAGTCTGAAATTACGAAAGAAAACCATTCCGAAAGCGCTCCTGGCATGATGAAACCTTATTGGGAAATGTACGAGAAGGCGCGGGCAGAAGGCAATGAGCCGTTGACTAATGAGATCTTATTCAAGAGATCGCCTTCTGAAGAAAACTGGGATATCCGTCATGGAAATTTAACCAGAGAGGGATTTATAGAAGGGCATGGCTACGTCACCTGGATGACGCCTGATGAACGCCGGACATATTATGGAAATCTTTACGATGAAATCGAACAGGCACTCAGCGATGATGAAGCGCTTTATATTCACCAAAAGAAAAACCGCGTTTGGAAGCAGAAGATGAAGGACAAAGAAGGAGGCATGAAAATCCAGGATTTGGTCACGTCAAAGACCATTGTGATCAATGCACACACAAGGACCAAGGGCCGGGCTTTGGGAGCGAGGCTGGTGCGCTGGCTCGCGGATGCCAAGAAAACCGCTGGTTTTTCCGGCCCAACCCAAGGACATCTGGAAGTACTGGATATGGATGGCAGTTGCGATATTACTTTGAGTAAAAATTTCGCCTCTGAACAGGGCGCCCACCAAGCGCTGGTCACGCAAGGTTTTCTGGCCAGCCCACAAATCGAAGGTCTTAACGGAAGGATCATCGCAGATTACAAGAGGACCGGCCAATTGCCTGATACCTTGGCTTATTTCTCTATGTTGGGGCAAGACCGTCATGCGGTGTCCACGGTGGATGCCTTTATCGATGTCCTTAATATTTTGTATCTGCAGCATATAGCTGACCGTTTTGGTATCGAGCGGGTGATTTATTATGCTCCTGATGCGAATCAAGATAATGTTCTTCCTATTGAGAAGACAATATTACTGATCACCGACCGGATCAGTAGCGACAACCCGTTTACCCAAAGGATTGTATACAGCGACCTGGAAAAAGAGCTCAATGAATCATCCGCTCCTGGTATAAACCTACCGAAGGATTTTGTGACGAGGATATCGGATACCATCAGTGACAAGGAACGTACTCAAGAGCTTGTGGCCCGCTTAAAGACTTCAGGACTGGAAGGGGACGTGGGGGACCATATCGTCATGACCTTCTTGTTCTTAAAATTTCATGAAGACTTTGGGGTTTATAACGGGGTTTTTACACGGTTCTGGCCAATGAACAAATCTTTTAACATTGTTGAGAATGGGTTGATAAAAAGCCTTAAATACGTCAGACCCAGCAAATATTTTTCTTTTGAAGTTTATTTGACGCTCGTTAGCTATTTGTTTCCCGATTCATCTGCCAGAGATAAAGTTCTAACTTTTTTGCTAGGTCTCTGGAACGCTATGAATGCTCAACAAAATAGGTCATTCCAGGACACAGCGCCTGGCTTTAGCGCGCACACGCCCACGGACCGTGCAGTACGTGTTAATGGAGACAGGCTCGTTATATTATATCAGGGGCCCGATGGCGCCAAACGTTACCGTGTCAGGACTGAAATCGGTGAGCAGCGACCTGCCTCATTGGATGACCCACGTTTTTCTGCTGATAGAGAAAAAGTGCAGAAGGCGTTTGAACAACATATTGATGCGCGCATTCAAGAAAAATACCACAGGCATCCAAAACGTTATGCTGCCCGCAATTTGATCCGCCAGCAAATAACGGTCATAGGTGTGGATATTCCTTCTCCGGTGATTTTTGCGGATTTAGACCATATGGTGGTTCGGGTGAGCCATGTCGGCAGGCATCGTGTGGTCATTTATGTGCCTATGGCATTTATCAGGCAAAGCAGTGAGGAACAAATTGCAGATGAGTTTTATCATCGCATTAACTGGCTGGCTGTTTTCTACACTAACCGTAAAGAGCAGGATATCCTTGCAGCAACGGGTGTCCTGGCTTTTGATGCGGAGGATCCGGTTTTACCTGACAATTTGGTGGATGCCCAGTCTGAAATAAATTTACAGGCGGAATTGACCAAGCTAGGCCAAAAATATTTTAGCGTCAACAGAGAACAACGGTTTGGGATCACGTTTAATCAATTGGATCATCACCTTCACCGTTTAGTGGAAGAACACGTGCTTGTTCAAGGCGGTTTGCTGAGGCAGATGATTGCGCAATATCAAGAGGCCCAAAACACATATCGAAGATATTTTCAAGGTTTCGGTATGGAGATAGTGGATTCGCAAATTTTCCAACTAGAATCCATCAAGGCAGCCCACAGCATCAGGGCCACGGCCATGGCCATTGAAGCTTCTGGGTATTGCCGCACGGCAATGAGTTTATATCATCTGGCCCTGGCCATTGATAATAATGTTATCGTCGGTGATCGAGGGGTGCAGCCCTATGTCACCCTGTTGGCCCAATTATTTTTCTATCTTTACCGGGGTTATTGGAACGAAACATTGGGCCTTTTCGATTCTTTGTTTTGGGGACGTTTGTATCCTAAACGTTTTGAAGGGCAGATAGTCAAGGTCAATATCCGTAAGCCGCCTTTAACAATCCGAGGGAGGGAAGTACCTCTTGAAGTCCGGCAGCAATGGCGGTCCCAGTGGATCACGATCGCCTGTTCTAACATGGCTATTTTGGATGATTTAGTAAGAAAGGTATCTGACGTTTTGGACACCTACAGCTCGCTCAATGCGGACAATGCGCACGAAATGGCTCTAATGGAGAATTTCAAACGTCAACTGGTCATCAGTATCAAGAGATGGGTCAAGGCAAGCAGGACAAAGAGATTTTTAGATGATGAGATCCCAGTCAATTCCAATGAAGTGGTGCAAGATGACCTGGGAGAGAGTTTCCATGAAGCAGTGGTCGTTCCCCGTTACGTGGCCGGCCGAGGGATGAGCGACGAAGAAGCCTTGGGCTTTATTAAACCGGAGGAAACAGCAGGGCCGGGGGACCCGCAAGTCCATCCAGCTCCTGACAATGTCAGCCATATTCCCAATGTTTTTGTCTTATACAAAACAGACGACATTGATTTGGGCTTATTCGACATAGCTTCAGGAAAAGCTCATCAAAGCGTACGGTTGCCTGAGTGGTTTATGCCCAATTCTTATGTGAGGCTGGTAAGGATCATCAGCCATTTAGACCAGCATGTCAAGCCAGCCAAGATCATCAGGATAGTACTGACACTCAGGACCAGGCTTCCTGACGGCCGTACACCTTCAATGGTCTATGATGCCCACACAAATACGCTTTATATCCATATGGTCCACTTGCTCCTCCACGAAGTCCCCATGGAATATACGGAATTTATTGCTCATCATGAAGCAGGGCATATTAATCATCCGGAGCAAAAAGAAGAACAAGTTCTTCGAGACCACTCAGTGCCCTTTCTAGAACAACGGGCAGACTTAAAAACAGCTGTCCGGGAATTCTTAAGCACTAATATTTGCGTCCAATGGCTGTCCTTCGATGAGCTTGTAGCTCCTTCTTCGCCCCAGCTCAGAGAAATTGACCGTCAGATCACAGGCAATCCTAAATCCCGCAATAGCCAGGAGCTTGCTGAAGGACTCTTGGACGTCCAAAAGAATCCGCTGACACCCCTAGATCAGCAGTGTTTTATTAAGCTTGTCAAACGTTGGCTTACAACTTTTGGTGTAGATCGTATGATCAAGGACACGGTGGCCAAGGCCTTGGTCGGCATGCTCAGGACCCAAACAGTTGAGGGGTCTAATATCAAAGAGTATTTGAGCGCCTTGAATGAATTAATGTATGAGGGGTATGGCCCATCGCAAGCGGATAACAGGCGGTATGCCGTATGTGCCTTTGACGCCATGCTCGCCCAGACCCGCATTAATGAGGATGGCGGAAACAAGATCATGGCTTTCAAGATGATCCAGAAGGCCTTAGATAACCCTTTCACATTTCAAGAACACTTGAAGGTACTTTTAGGCTGTATCCTCAATCTTCAGCGCTCTGCTGTGACAGACAGCGAAGATGAGTCAATGCCAGAGCTCCTGGCAGCACGAACGGTGGTCAAATGCGGCACATGGCCTTCAGAGCAAAGTGAACCAGAGATTATCGGCTATTTGGCCTGGATGGCGCGGAACACCGTTTTACGAGAAGGTGTTTTTGGTGTGATGCTGGAGGTGCTGCAGACATTTTATGGTCCCCATGCTGAAATTAATCAAGATCGAGCCCAAGGGTTCTTTGGAAAATTATATAACTACCTGCATAGGTTCGGTACCATGACTGGGGTCAATGTTCCCAAAGAGTTAAAGAAACTTTTATATTGGCTGCAATTCTTAAAAGCGATAGGGGAAGATATCAGCGAAGAGGAATTTGCTGATTTAATCCATGGTAATCAGCTATTGAATAATTTGATTAAGGCAGGAGTGCGGTTTACAGAGGACCCTCTTGGATTAGGAGGACTTGGCAATACCCTTAGACTTTTCTTGCCAGGCGCTTCTCCAGAGAAAGAAACCGCTATCATTGATGCCTTGGAAGGGTTATTAAAGGTAGGTTCTGTACAGGCTGGTCTTGCGTTGGAAGAAATCATGTGGGGGTTCTCTACTGTTGAGAGAGGCTTTTTAGCCTGGAGGGCCTTCCATCGGAGTGGCGGGATATCCTTGCTTAATGTTCCGTCAAAGGGAAAAGGACAAGGGCCACTTGGCATGCTGCCGTTTTGGAAAGTCCCCCATTCCCTGTTTAGAAGGATGGGAAGTAAATGGGAGAGATTCTTCCTTCTCTTTATCGTTGCCCCGGTTGAAGAAATTACAAGACGGATTATATATGGGGATAACACTCACCTCTTTGTCCTGGCTCATAAGAAAGTTTACGATCCAGTTGATGGGCACTGGCATTTACTGGGACAACACAGGAGAGACTATCTAGAAGCCAAAATGGGAATGGTGGAAGAAAAATTCCGTCGCGTCAAGGAGCGCTATAAATATTTGCCTGGAATAAATTTTTTTATTGCCTTGGGCGCGGCCATCAAAGCGCATGCTGGGTTCGAGAGCATCTCTAAGACGGGTAGTCCACAGACATTGCATCCTCAGTACGCTGAGCTTGATCCTGATCTTGGACTCGATGAGAACAATCAGTTTTTTTCGCAGCTGCGCGGAAAGTCCAGAAAAAGATCACGCCAAGCCAACCACCATGCCGACCGCGACAATCCGCTGACGGTGGAGCGATCCAAAGGACCAGGCTATCTTATAGTCCAAGAAGCTATCCCTTTGCTTTTTAGCTGGATAGAAGATTGGCGGCAACAAGTTAATGGCAAGGATCGGCGGCTGATTATTGGCATTGACGGAGATGCCGGCGTCGGCAAGACCACCCTGACATCCTCGATTGCGGCGGGTGTGGAAAATATTGTGGTTATCCATGCCGATGATTTTAGAGAATTGAGCAGCCAGATCAACTGGAAAAAGTTGAAACAGCATCTGGAAGACAAAAACGGCATGGATGTAATCATTGAAGGGTAGTGCCTTTTTCTTGACATAGGAACAAATGTCCCTGGCAGGATGCGTTCCTACACTTTGAATGTGGATTTTGACCTGCGCCTG
>JANWIO010000088.1 GCA_025449835.1 Vampirovibrionales bacterium | reverse complement strand
TAAAGTTTCACAAACTATGATTTAATAAATATAGGAAGAGAAGTTCGTGTCCCCCATTGTAGAGGATTAAAATTGATGAAACATTGGAACCAAAACCGGATCAGCATTTTATTACAAGTTATTTTAATCGCATCGCTTATCGGCCTGGTGATTTACCATTAGCTTTTTGGCAATTTTTTAACACCTTTGAGAGATCTCGATTACCTTAACAAATCTACATAGTTTAGCACTTTTATATCTTCAGGATGCTTATACAGACAGAGACCAAAAACAAAAGCAACCAGGAGAATCGTCCATGTCTGTAAACATTCAGCCAAGCGTTTATAGCAGCACAAGAGGTATTCTAAAGCCATCTAAGTCCAAATCAACACCACATTTTAGCAGTCAAGCGGCTGTTATAAAGCCGGTAGCCAAGACCAACAGTGGAAATTTTTTCCTCATTGATTGGGCAGGAAGTTTGCTGGGGAGTGCCACCCATTTGCTGGGGAGCGCGTTCCATCTGGTATCAACACCCTTTGTGTTTCTTTGGCAGCATACCTTGGGGATGCTCCCAGGCTGTTTTTAATTCAATACTTAAATCTATAACGACAGGGGGATTTCATCATGAATGCAATCGGGGGATTTGCAACGTCTAAATTTCCACCTCAACCTTTATCAGCAGGTGGTTTAAAACCAAGTCCAGAACCGGATCAAAAAACAAAGAACTTAGTAAAGTCGGCTCAACATGCCAATAGCTCAAACCTCGTTGGAACCATCGCCCTTACTTGTAGCGCAATCGGGTGTGCAGGCATTGCTACTGTAATGGGATTACTCGCTTTTGGAGCTTATAAAGTTATCAAGTCACCACTCACTTACCTTGGCTTATTTGTGAGTTGGCTGGCAAAACGTTTCATAAAATAATCCATCTACCATTCAGGAGGAGTCCATCATGAATACCCTTGGCAGAATGCCTAACGCAATCATCTCACCCCATTCGCTTCAAACACCTCTACTCAAAAGGGCCGGTGCAAACATTCAGTTTGTGGGGAAACAAATCAAGTCGGTTCAGCACACCAAGAGCTCAAATTTTTGTGGAGTTGCTGTTTTTAAATCCATCCGCGTTGGATGTGCAAGCGTGATAACAATTCCACTATTGCTTTTAGACTTTACTTATAAGCTCGTAACAGCTCCCTTTCGGTGGGCAGCTCATATTATTGCAGGCAAAAATCAATCCAAAGAACCAAAGGGTTGCAGCCCCAATGAAACCGTGGAAACGGGTTTCCCAGGTAAAAATCAATCGAAAGAATCAAGGTGTTGCCGTTAAAGGTTGGCGTTGATTGAGCACCGCTGACACTTCAGACCATGTCGGTAAACCCAAAATAGGGCCGGTTTCTCTCAGGCTAAAGGCTGCCGTAATCGCACCAATCTGTGCACATTCACTCAAGCTTTTGTTTTTAAGCAACCCATGTAAAAAACCACCATTAAAAGCGTCTCCCGTCCCTATAGCGTCTTTAATGGGATTCATCGGATAGGGCTCAATTTTTTCCTGTTGTTTCTTAAAAGCTAAAATGGCACCATTTTTTCCCCGTTTTAAAGCCACAACCGGCACTTCACGTAACCGAAAATACTCCAACATGTGGTCAATATCCTGAAAATTAAACAGACTCCGTAAATCTTCTTCAGAGGGAAAAATAATATCAAGATACGGCAATACTTCAACCAGTGCTTCTAGGGCTTTATCTTTGTGCTGCCACAGGGCTTGCCGATAATTGGGATCATATGCCACTAACTTACCCTGTGCCTTGGCTATTTGAAATGCCTTGAGAACGGCTTGGCGTGCAGAATTAGAAATGGCCTGTGTAATACCAGATGCATAAACGATTTGGGTCTCTTGAATGACCGGAGAGGTAATTTGATGGGGGCTAATTTGAGTTGCTACTGAGTTTTTTCGGTAATACAAATATTCATGAGACCCATCTGGTTTCAATGTCGTAAAATATAATCCATTCTGGCCTTCCGTTGCCCGATGAACGTATCGGCTATCTACTTTGTAATCAGCATAATGTTTTAAAAGTACTTCCCCGAAAGCATCCATGGTCACTCGGCTTAAAAAACCCGACTGGCTTCCCAAGCGAGATAAAGCAACAAGGGTATTGTAGACATCTCCCCCCACCTGACGGGTAAAAACAGTGGATGCAGCCAGAGAGACCTCCGCATCCATCTCAATCATACTTTCACCAATTCCCAGGATATCCATAAAGACCTCTCCAGTTTCTTGTCTCAGACAGTATATAATAAACAAGACAATTTCTCCGGCCAGCATCCCCTTTTCCCAGAGAAAAAAACCTGTGCTACAAGATTTTACACAATTTTCAAAGGTTTGTTACTCCTGTGAAACTACCATCTTTTATAACCGTTGAAGCAAAAGCCTCTTCACTTGGGTTCCACCAAATTGGAGCGCTCACACTACCCAATTTAAGTTTGGCTGGGGAAAACCTAAAGCAATGGCTGGCACAAGGATTCCATGGAGAGATGCAGTGGATGGCCGATCATCTTGAAAAGCGTCTTTCTCCAGAAAGCCTCATGCCCGATACCAAAACAATCTTATGCGTTAGCATGAACTATTACCCAGGTGAGCTTCTCCCCGATGCAGAAGCAAAGATTGCTCGCTATGCCCAAGGAGATGACTATCATGATGTGATTAAAAAGCGGCTTAAAACACTTTTAGAGTGGCTTCAGACCTATGATAATGCCATCTGTGGGCGTCCACTTACTGACAGTGCTCCAATCTTAGAGAAGGCCCTGGCCGTAAAAGCCGGCCTGGGATGGCAAGGAAAACACAGCAATCTCATTACCAAAGAAATTGGCTCTTGGGTATTCCTCGGAGAGCTATTGCTCAACATCACCTTTCCGGATGCCCCTACGCCTGTTCCTATGGCAAATTTTTGTGGATCATGTCAACGCTGTATCACCGCATGCCCTACCCAAGCTATTGTTGATCCTTATGTTGTTGATTCAACCAAGTGTATTTCATACTGGACCATTGAATATAAAGGCGATACCTTTCCTGAATCTATCCGAGAAAACTTAAATGGGTGGGCCTTTGGCTGCGACATCTGTCAGGAAGTTTGCCCCTGGAACATTAAATTTCAGCAAGAAACACCCGAAGCTGCCTTTATCCCCAGGCCCTGGAATCGTACACCCCAGTTATCCGAAATAGAAGCGCTGACACCCCAACGATTTAAAGTTCGATATCGTAAAAGTCCCCTCAAAAGAGCCAAGCTCACCGGCTTAAAGCGCAATGTAAAAGCACTAAAACAATGACTAGAAGCCTACACACACCTAACTTCAAAGAAGTTACCTTATGCATAAAAAAACATCCTATATAAAGGAAGGAAGAAAAGATGAGAAAACCTGGCTTTGATTGCCGAGTTCTTTTTGGTGTAAGGTAAGTGCATTCATTCAACGATGGAGACTTGTTGAAAAATGCAAATTGTATCTGCCACACACGCTTTCTCTAAAAGGCCGCAACCCCTGAGATTTGGAATTGCAGCAGCAAACAACGATAACAACCAACCGCAAAGGCAACAAGACAGTTCGCAACCTTACCGAAGAGGTGTTGCTACTGCGGGACTTGCAATGCTCGGGAACCATATAACCGGCATATTAACGGGAACTAACAACATAAAAGCTCTCTTAATGGGCGCTGCGGTTGGGGCAGCCCTGGGATTTTTCTTCACTCGCCCCAGCAAAGAATCTACCCGTAAACCTTAAAGTCATCGTTTTCAAGGAAAAAATACACATGAGAATTAACACATCCCCCATTTATATGCCTCGATTTTCAGCAAAACCCGCTTCAACCCCCTCAACAAAAAAAGAGCCCTTTTTTACAGACCGAAAAGTCGCTGTTGCTCTTGGTTCAGGCGTTATGTTATCCGCATTGGTTCAAACCATTTTCGGCGGAGACAATACCTTTCGTGAATTGCTGACAGCCAGTATCGGGATGATTGCAGGCTTTGCATTCTCTCATCGTAACGTGCAACGCGAAATTGCAGCGCAAAACAAAAAAAATAACACCACCGAATAAAAACCCCTAACAGAATCAATGAATCGCAAAAATTATTGCCCACCTCAAGATCTGAGGTGGGCAATAATGAGTTTACAGTGAACTCGATCTTACTTTTTGGAAACGAGTTCTTTGAATTTTTTACCTGCAGAAAATGCGGGAACTGTTTTAGCAGGAATTCTGAGCTCTTTACCGGTTTGCGGATTGCGGCCGGTCCGAGCAGCACGTTTACGAGGTTCGAATGTACCAAATCCAACTAAAGTTACTTTTTTCCCTTTAGCCACGGTTTTTTCGATAACATCGATAGCGGTGGTCAAGATTTCAGCAACTTGTTTTTGTGAAGCTTTGGTTTTCTTTGCAACCTCTTGTACTAATTCTTCTTTGTTCATACGTAACACCTCCTTTCCTGAGAACTTAATCCCTATTATAGAGATTGTTTTTGAAAACGCAAGTACTAATTTTCAAGTTGGTATCCTAAATCTGCAAAATTTTTTTTTGCTATGGTCCAAGTAGGCAAAGTTGCAGAGGTTTAAAATAAGCACTATGACATCAATTAAGGCTTTGTTCCAAAACATTTGGGAGGATTGTTTTCTATGGGGGAATCTTCAAAAAAAAATTTTTCAAAACTCTTTACGCACCCCCACATTGGCAGAAAATAAATTAAAATTCGTATTCATATTTAAATCACAAGGTGATGCATTGTAGGAGATAGACAATAGGAAAAAACCTTCCTTTCTATAAGGTCAATTTTTTCATTGACACGCTTTATCCATACTCCCGAAAAATACGGTAAACTGATGATTTTTATCTTAAAAACGAAATCAAGATTGTATAATAAACGTATGATGCCTGCTGTTTTCCTGGATAGAGACGGAACACTCAACGAAGAAGTTGGTTATATCACCGATATTGCTGCCATGCGTTTAATTTCAGGGGCAGCAAAAGCGGTGAGTAAGCTTAACGATGCAAATATCTATGTTATTCTCACCACAAACCAGTCTGGTCCTGCGCGAAACTATTACGATGAAGCGCATGTTCTACAGCTTAACAACAGGCTTATTACACTTTTAAAGGAAGAAACCGGGGCTTGGATTGACGCTGTTTTTTACTGTCCCCATCTTCCTGATGGCGTGGTAGAAGATTACAAAAAAGACTGTAACTGCCGGAAACCAAAAACCGGCATGATTCAGCAGGCTCTAGCACGTTTTCCAGATATTGACCTCAAAAACTCGTATGTTCTGGGAGATAAGGCAACAGATATTGAATTTGCAGCAAATGCTGGGTGTAAAGGTATTTTGCTTCGTACCGGTTATGGCGAAGAAGTACTGAGGGGGAATTACCAGGAACTCACTGTAAAGCCCTATCTGGTGTGTCGTGATATTGTAGAGGCCGTGGATCGGATTTTGAGAGAACAACCAAGATGATGATTCTTCCACCCCCAACATTAAAGGTAAAGGATTGATACGGGTCAATGGCAAAAGCAAAAACAGCCAATTTATGCATTAATATCGTCGCTTCTCTAAGCCATGTTGAGCTATTGCAGTATGATGCAGCAAAAGGCGCTTTTGAAGTAACCGATTCTGAAGAGTTCATGTTTGATCCTGCGACTCGAGAACTAATTGATGATGAGGATCGGTTAAAAACAAACATAAAGCGGCTGTTTGAGCGAAATAAAATCCTTTTCAGAACACAAACCACATTGGTTCTTCCTAGCTTTTTCACTCGGCAATATGCCCTTCCTGAAGATGTATTGGCCGAAGATATTAAACCGATTCTGATCTCCGAAGCAGAACGCTTCTATATTTTTAAAAAAGTTGACCCGGAAATTGGCTATTGCGCCATTAAAGGGGATCAAGTGCTTTACACAGCATATCCCAAAATGCCATTAAATCTCATTCACAGTGTCTTTAATGAACTGAAAATCCCATTAGCCTCCATTGATGTGAATTATACAGCCATTTTACGGGGTTTGGTTGCAATGGGTGTCGTTCACCAAGAAATTGAAAACCAATTAAAATGGGGCATTTTGGTGATTAGTGATTTTAATGTCTTTATGGCTGTAATGGAAGGGACAGCTATCGAAAAAACACTAGAAACACCTGTCCCTATGCAAAATACAGATGAAGAAATTTTAATGTCTGAGATCAAAGAAGACTTTCAACAATTTTTCGGACTTGAAATTCTGAGTAAAATGGTCTTGGTGAATAACTCTTTAAAACTTTACAGCCCCACACTGGGCGATAAGATTGATTTTCACGGCCCTATTGAATTTTTTGATCAAAATGATGGGACACTGGCATCAAGAGGGGCAAAAGATGCTGCATTTCCCTGCACATTAGAGGCTGTGGGTGGTGCACTGGTGAATATGGTGCCCGAAATACCCCCCTTGGAAATGTGTGACCCCGATAATATTGAAACATTCGTTGATGACAAACGGTTAGATACCATAGCCTATGGCCTTATTGGAGTTGGAGTTCTACTTATTGCACTTTGGTGGGGTACCAGTACACTTTTAAGCACTTTTACAAAAGGCGAGTTACAGAAGTCAAGTACGCTCCAGGCAAGCATTAGCCAAACTTTAAGCAGTTTGTCTATCATTCCAGAGGTGAAGCAAAAACTGTATGTGAAAGAGGGAACCTTTCAAAACGACAAAGTGAATAACATTATTGTCGAAATCTTTAAAGCACTCCCACCGGATACCTGGCTTAAAACAGTCTCCATTAAAGCAAGTTCTGACTTTAAAACCATTAGTCTAGATATTGCTGGGGGCGCTGTCAATGCTGATCCTCTCAATACCTACGTAAAAGAATTGGATGCCCAGCTTAAGGCTTCAGAACCTTTGGCCCCGACAGTGACTCCTCAACAAGAAAACAGTCACCGATTTTTTGAATTCACCTTAACCAATGCCAAACAGGGAGCTCATTGATGAATATCAAAGGGATTATACCTTATATCTTAAATTTTAAGGCCATCGTTGGAATTGGTTTAATTGGTTTTGGCATTTATTCCATGGTGACAGACATTCCCCCCAAATGGGGTACTTACTTTAAAACCATTGCGACAAACCAAGAATTGGAAAAGAGTAAAGAAAACCTGAGCGTCCAAGAGGCCAACCTCAAAGCGATTTACAAAGAATTGGACAAATTCCCTACAAAAACCGTTAAAGTACAAGCTGGCGACGCACCAGAACTGGCAATGATTAATATTGCCCAAAAAGTGGCTGACCTTTCGGAGACAACACACAATACGTATATCAGCCTCAAGCCTGGCGCAAAAAGCACCCTCATTGTTGATAGTGCCGTTTCTTTACCACTCAACATTCCAGGGAGCTCTTCAGGCAGTAGCCCAGCACCAGCACCAGCAACATCGGGCAAAGCAGACTTAGATGCTTTTGAATACTCCCTCAGCGTCAAAGGAACCTATGCCAACCTGGCCACGTTTATTCATGAATTGTGCAAAATGTCTGATTTTGTACTCATTAAAAGTGTCACCATAAAACCCTATGCCGGCTCCCAAACGCCAGAGGATGTACCCAACCCCAACGACATTTCAATGGATGTGGACTTTTCAATCCCTTGGAAACAATAACACAAGGCCCTATTCGTGTATTAATCTTGGGCTATGGCCCTATGGGGGTAGCATTAACCAGAGGTGTTTTATCCTGCCCGGATATTGCAGAAATTGTGGGCGTCTTTCCATGGTCGTATCATCCCCAGGAATCGACCAGCCAACGTGAGAAAAGTGAAAATGCATTTCGGTGGTTTCTCAAGAAGTATCACATCCCCCTCGTTCAGGCCAAAAGCGTAAATCATTACCAATTTACACAAATTCTTGCAAATATTAAGCCTCAGCTTGTTTTTGTGGGCTCCTGGGGAGAAGTCATAAAGCCCCATATCCTCAACACACCAGACACCTTGTTTGTAAACTGCCATCCCTCCTATTTACCGCATCATCGAGGACCTAACCCTTACACAGCGGCTATTTTAGCGGGAGAAACTGAAACAGGGGTTACGTTTCATGTAATGGATGAAAACATTGATACCGGCGACATTCTGTTACAGGCCGCCATGAAGATTTATCCACATGACACCGGGGAAAGCTTAAGAGAACGGTGTTCACAACTTGCGGAATCCCTTATCGTAACGTTTTTAAAACGGTTTAAAGAGAATCAGCTTCAGTCTATTCCCCAACCGCCGGGAGGCTCCTATGATAAGATACCGTCGGATATTGAGTGGATTGATTGGCAAGCCCCGCCTGATGCCATTGAGCGTAAAATCAGGGCGATTTATCCGTGGTTTGAAAACATCACCCAACAACACAAAACTTTGATCACATTCTCTTTTGGTGAAATTGCCAAAGATTTCGAATTCAAAAAGCATCTTCAGGCCAAACCCGGAACCATCCTCAAAGTCACAAAGCAAGGTGTCTTGGTGGCCACCATTGACCCCAACCAGCCCATTTTAATGAAGAATCCCCTGTTTTATGACTTTCCCCTTATTTTAAACCCGCTGTTAAAGGCACTTTGGCTGAAACCTGGCGACCGTTTTCTCAACATATGAGGCGCCATTCTCCTTCTTTTCTGCTTTACAACTCTTTAAAATTTAAGATTAAAAACAATATTTATCGTATTATTGTCACATATT
>JANWIO010000087.1 GCA_025449835.1 Vampirovibrionales bacterium | reverse complement strand
GGCGTAATCCAATTGCAAAGGCTGGTAAGCATTTCATCGGTGTACCTGCATTGCAGAAGTTTTTAAAGGATGAGTTGGGTTTCTGTATTCGTGCAATGTTTTGTTATCAATCCAAAACACAGCCCATTTTTGTTGTTCGCAAAAATTGGCAAATGATTCGGCATAAAATTTACCCGTAGGCTCAAGGGCAATTTTCACAGGGCGTACGCCCTGTGAATAATCCTCTACAGCCAACTTTAAATTCTCAAATCCAACTTTTGAGAGTTCAACTTTCATCGTTGGAAATTTTTTCCAATCTGAAATGTTTTGTTTTTCAGTCAAAAAAGCGGCGTAGTGGAAAGAACTACCCACATCAACGCCAAGGATTAAACTCATCGTTCGTCCTCTCTATCACTATTACTTACAATCTGAGGTAACCCATAATTCTATAAAGGCTTAGGCTTCCGCCTATCCCATTTATCTATAAAGGTTTAAACAGATTGATATGGAAGGTTAAACACCGGTCCCAAAAATAAGGATAAGGCTATAAGCCCATTATAATGATAAGGTTCACGGTGTCTAACCAGTTCTTTCTTTGCGTGCGTCTCTCACGATGATATTATGATAATAGATAAATAAGGAATTGAGTCATCGTAAAAGGAAAGATCATCGTGGAAGAGGTTACAAATTCTGCTATCAAAACACCGGATAGCTCGGAAGGACTTTCAGCATCTAGAATTCGAGAAACCCGTATTGAAAAACTCAGCGCTTTGAGAGAACAAGGGATTAATCCCTATCCATACAAATTTGAAAAGACCCATAATAATGAAGGAATCCAGCAAAAATATCAAGATTTGCCTGCCGGTGAAGAGACCCAAGACGTCATAAGTGTTGCAGGCCGTGTTATGGCCATTCGCAATAGTGGCATGTTTATTGACTTAATGGACAGTACCGGCAAACTTCAACTGTTTTCTCATAAAGAAAATTTAGATGAAGCCACCCTGGCGTTGGTAAAACAAATAGATATCGGTGACTTTGTGGGTGCCACAGGAACCATCAGACGGACCCCACGCGGTGAACTCTCCGTTAAAACCCAATCACTCCAGTTGCTGTCAAAGTCATTGCTCCCCTTACCTGAAAAATTTCACGGTCTGACGGACAAAGAGACTCGCTACCGCCAGCGGTATCTGGATTTGATTATGAATGAAGAGACCCGGGATACCTTGCGAAAAAGAAGTTTGATTATTTCAGCCATCCGACAATTCTTCCTCAATAAAGGATTTTTGGAAGTGGAAACCCCCATGTTACAGACCTTGGCTGGAGGTGCTGCGGCAAAACCTTTTATTACCCATCACAATGCTTTAGATCTTGAAATGTACCTTCGGATTGCCCCGGAGCTCTACTTAAAACGGCTCATTGTGGGTGGTATTTCGGAAAAAGTATTTGAACTGAACCGTAATTTCCGTAACGAAGGACTTTCTCCAAAACACAACCCTGAGTTTACGATGATTGAAGCCTATCAAGCCTATGCTGATTACCACGACATGATGGAGCTAACGGAAGAACTGGTGAGTTCCGTTGCGCAACAGGTTTTAGGCACCCAAACCATCAACTACCAAGGCCATGAGATTTCTTTAAACAGGCCTTGGAAACGACTTACCATGATAGAAGCAGTAAAAGACGAAACCGGTGAGGATTTTAACCAGATTCAAACCCGGGAAGAAGCCCATCAATCTGCCAAAAAGCTAGGGCTTGAAACAGATCCGGCTTGGGGTTGGGGAAAAATACTGGAATTCATCTTCGAAGAAAAGGTCGAACCTAAACTGATTCAGCCCGTTCATATTATTGACTATCCCAAAGAGACCTCGCCGCTGGCGAAGGTTCACCGATCTGATTCAAGGCTGGTGGAGCGATTTGAAACCCGTATTAACGGCTGGGAAGTTGCCAATGCGTTTTCAGAGTTAAGCGATCCGCTCGATCAGCGTGCCCGTTTTGAAGCTCAGCTTAAAGCAAGAGAAGCGGGTGACGAAGAAGCCCATCAGCTAGATGAAGATTATATCACTGCTTTAGAATATGGCATGCCACCAACCGGCGGACTGGGACTAGGTCTTGATCGATTGGTTATGCTACTCACGAACTCGCCCAGTATTCGAGATGTTATTGCATTTCCAACCATGCGTCCCAAATAAGTCAAAATCCTGGTGAGTGTTCCGGTAACCCTTTATACACTGGGTTGTTTCTGATCTCATCTTCAAGCTTATGCTCTTTAATGAGGATTTCAATGGCATTGAGCCTATCTACCAGAGGATATTCCCCGCGGGGAATCTGTTGCAGTTGGGGATATTCTTGTAACATCTCCTGCCAGGTTTTTGCCTCTTGGGTCCAGGCGGTCATTTCCTCATGAATGGAGTTAAAGCGATCCGAATGCATAATTTCATGACTTAAAGTGGCTGCTAAGGCCTGAGGCGGTGCATTATAGTGTTTCATATTAATATAAATTATATGATGGCCGTCATTGGAAATAACACTCAACGCGTCATCATTCTCATAAAATTGGCTCAACTGCTGCATATTTTTAAACAACACCCGGGTATCACTTTCAACCATATCCTTAACCACCCATTTTTCAGGTGACCGTTCTAGAATCTCCATGGCTTGAATGATGGGCTGATCTCTGGTACATCGATAATAATCTGCAATGGTATAGGCTTGAGCTGGCGCTGAAAAAATGATGGCCCCTAAAATCATCACAACCACGGCAAAAATGTTTTTCCGAAAGCAAGAAAGTGGTTCCATGGATACTCACCCTGTTTTTAAATTATTTCAGAGTCCTTTATCCTTCTTATCGCCTCAGATAAGGAGAACTGAATCTTTCACTCTTAAAGGTAATCCGTTTATAGGAAAAGTCATGAAACCATTTCAGCGCGGGACAATTTGGGCCGTTTTAATTCTTGTTTTGGGAACATCGATAGCCCAAGCCTCTGTTTGGAGTGATGTCACCATGGATTTTGGCATCGGGATTTTAGGGCTTCCGCCCGCTTCAATGCAAAACAAACACATTCCTGATGGCTTTTTGGAGACCCAAAAACAATATGATTCAAAGCTTCAAAAATCCTTGACCGGCATTCACCTCTATCAACAGCCTTCTGAAAATTTTCCCATCGCTGGAACCTTGGCCTTTTCAGAAGATGGGTTACTCGGTATTCAAACACCTTCTGGATTTTTTGATGTTCACTCAAATGGTGTCCCCTTGGGCGACGGCAGTACAGGATGGGTTGTCATCAAACGTCAAGGCCAGTGGGTTCAAGTGATTATTCGTCAGGCCCCTGAAACTACCGGATGGCTTAAACTAGCCGATAACCGACCTTTTGCCTTTTGGGTTTGGTATTATTACTTTGCAAATTTGGTTAAAACCCATCACCCCGTATTTTTTATTACCCCGGTTAACGATAGTTTGCTCTACCAACCCAATGGACAATCATTATCCTACATGAAGTTTGCCTTTCAGCAGGAAGATCTCGTTCTTTACCCCCAAAAAATAAGAGGTGCCTACATGCTGGTTAAAACAGGAGAAGCAATTGGTTGCCATAACTCACCTGTTCCGCAATTTGAAAAAGTAAAGCCTTCTTACGCCTGGATTCGTTGGCTCAAAGATGATGGACGCCCAGAGATTTTCAAATACAGCCAGCCTCAGTGCAATTAAAAGCGTCTGTATCGTGGGTGACATCAGCCTGCCATTGAACCGGCTAATAATGGCTTCAAAATGTTTGATTAATTAATATTACACTGTGTTTAAAGCTTAAAAAAGGGTTAATTTGTTTTATAAATTTAAAGATTTATTCAAGTCTGGTAATACTTTCCACAAATGTTGCAAATCGTAACAATTCATCCTGCCTCCATCATAAAAAGGAGTACAAACATCGTAGTAACCTTTATAATTTTGGATAGGGGAAAATGACTCATTGTTATTAAGATAGTAGTATTCAGGTTGTTTTTATATCGAGAGAGGATAAGTAAACAGTAGAGGGTGTGTCTCAATGAATTTTTCAGAAGAATCGATCTTGGTTCGGCCAGAAATTCGATTGCTGAATCGATACGCACAAAAGGCAAAACAAGTTGCCATTACATCTATTAATCCTGTCTTTTCAGCGTCTGAAGCGGAAAGCGAAAGAAGAAACCTACAAGCTTTGAGAATTCAAATTGAAGGGCCTCAAAAACACTTAAGTTACTTTAATCGGCTCATCGAAAACGCCAATTTGAAAATGTAATTTCGGATTAGGGCTTTTAAGTAAAACAAACCGGAAATCCGGAGCCCCATTGATTCGAGAAGACGAGTTCTTGCAAAGGCTTACGTTCCCGTGAAGCAAGTTCTCGCTCTTTCAACTGGGGATCTAATTCGTTGGGATCTCCCGGATACCCCATAGCCATCATGGCCATGGGCTCATACCCTTCTGGAATTTGGAGAACTTCAACCGCTTTATCCACATAAAACCCTGCCATCTGATGACACATCAATCCCATGTCCAAGGCTTGCAAGACAAAATTCTCCACAGCCAATCCCACATCATGTTGCCCATGGCGATTAGGCTCTCCATTATACGTAAAATTCAGCTTGGCCACACTCAGCATTAAAACAGGCGCTTTTTGAGCCCAGCCGTTTCCAGACACCAATAAAGTTTGTAATTCTTGCAAGGCATCAGGATTTACATTTTCAGCGCCCACGAAAAACCGCCAGGGTTGTTCGTTAAAGCATGACGGAGCCCAGCGAGCCGCTTCTAGGCAAGCACAAATTTTATAGGGTTCTACTGATTGTTTAGCAAATACTCTGGGACTCCATCGTCTTTGCATCAAAGTATGTATGGGATAACAAGTTTGTGCGGGTTTTTCCATCAACCAAGCCTCCTCTTTCAAAAATACTCTCGCTTCTACCATTCAATTTATTGTATTTTCTAACAAATTCTCTCAAAAGCTATGTGACATCATGACAGTTTTACACGTTGAAATTATTCTCTTTCTGAAAAAACTCATTGTCAGCGGTATGGAATTTAAGGAAAATATGAATCGAGGTAAAGTCAGTGTTTTATTGTGAACGTGGTATAGGAGGATAAAATGCCTTACGTTATTACAGAACCGTGTATCAACGTTAAAGACAAAGCGTGCGTTGATGTTTGTCCCGTAGATTGTATCTACGAACTGGATGGGGAACCCCAACTGTATATTAATCCAGATGAGTGTATTGAATGTGGTGCTTGCGAACCTGCTTGCCCAGTCAATGCTATTTATATGGATTCAGAAGTTCCCGAAAATCAGAAAAAATTCATCGAATTAAACGCTTCTAAATTCTAAACAACCCCTTGGCCTTGAGTTCAAGGCTAAAAGCTAAGTTGACCACAATGAATCAAACAATTGTGGTATCATAATTTGTTTTTATATACGCCTTTTTCAACGGTTGTCGGGTGTTTTTGCTTTTCAACGTTTACTTATATCACGTTACCTTTACCGACCTGGCCTCAGATTCGCCGTAAAGACTTAACGGAAGCAAAAACAAGCCTTCAGCAATTGGAGAAGGTGTATTTTTGTGACAATTTAAGTAACTGAAAAAGGGACAAAAAGGAAAAGCTGCCAGGAAACACTAGCAGCACCACACTTGGAAGGAGAAAAAAACAACATTAAGTAATTGAAAGAGGAGATTTCTACCACTTACTGAGAGTTGAACTCCTGTTTCTTATGTATATCTTTCCCAGATTCTCCTCTATTTAATCGAGATTTAACAAATTGTTACAAAGGCAGAACGAAATACGAAAACGCTTATTTTAAGGCTTTTTCTAGGGAATGTAGTACATTGAGCGCAAAAAATAAACTTCTATAAAAACGAAAAATTTTGTTGTCCCAGTTGATTTCCGCGAAAAACAGGCAGTTGTAACGGTTTATTTACAAACTAGCATCATCCTAAATTGAGGGTCTTTTATGCTGGCGTTGAAAAAGAACGTTCTTTTTCAGCAATCCATGGGAGCGTACAAATTAAGAAGCGATGAACAAGATAATCTGGCATTTTCTTTCCTTAAAAAATTACAGTGTTCGCCATCAGAACGCTGTAATACTCGCATGAAATAAATTTGGTTGGGAGTGAACGCATTCAGGCGTGTTGATCACTGATGGACACGCCTGAATATTTTTATTTCAAAGGCATCTTACGCAAAACACCTTTATAAAGGCTCATTTGCTCAAGAATATTCCAATCTCATCAAGATAGTGGAATTGGTTTGAGGCGACCAAGAGGCATAATACTGTTAAAGAGGTCTGGCTGATCCAGTTCGCCCCCAAAAAAGAGGTTGCCATGCTATCACTGAAACACCTGGTTAAACTGTTTTTAAAATGGTTACTGATGCTTCTCATGCCACCCAATGAGCCTTTTAGTAGTGCGAGCAATGGCAAAAACAAAGCGCATTACACAGCATCCTCTGCAAGTGAGAATCAAGCCGATTTGTTTGCCGAAAAAGCGTTGCATCAGATAAAACAAGCTGTGAATCAATTTGAAAATAATTTAAACAGCAAAGCTAAACAGTTTTACGAAACTCAAATGCAAGGAACACCAGAGGATCTCTCTGAACTCAATGACTTACGAGCTGATTTGGCAGAACTCAAAGCCGATATCCGAAGTTTAAAACGGATGGTCAACAATTCAAGCGAAACCAATGGCAACGTCAACCACTAAAACGAGAGAAGCTCGCTCCGAAAGCGCTGGGCTTGGATTAGATCTCGTCAATGGAAAACCCATCTACAATGCCTATGCCATTGAGCAGATTTTAAGTTTTACAACCTGTCGCCGGGATTTTAAGCTTTGGCGGGAAGCCTTCCATCGATTTTTTACCATTTTGGGCTTTTTTCTCGAAATTTTGTGGATGACGTGGTGGGACTCTCAAATATGGAGTTACATTGGCGAAGAAGATATTGATAGAGCCCAATCCCTTAGAAGACATGAACATGGCAAAAAAATTACCGAAAAGCTCCTTTATCTGGGGCCAACTTTTATCAAGGTGGGTCAATCCCTCTCTACCCGTGTCGATTTAATTCGTAAGGAATACATTGAAGAACTCTCTCAACTGCAAGACAGGGTTCCAATGTTCTCCATTGAAGCCGCAAAAAGAATCATTGAAGAAGAGCTGGGAAAACCGCCAAACGAACTCTTCCAGACTTTTGATCCCAATCCCATCGCAGCAGCCAGCTTAGGACAAGTCCATCGCGTCCTTCTCAAGGACGGCCAAGAGGCGGTTATTAAAGTACAACGTCCTCAACTTCTCCATCTCTTTCAAGTTGACCTCAGTATCCTCAAAAAAGTGGCTCGCTTTCTCGAACGCCATACTGACTTGGGGCGGGGTCGAGAGTGGGCTGGTATTATTGATGAATTTGGCCGAACACTCTTCGAGGAAATTGATTATATCAAAGAAGGGCGAAACGCCGATCAATTCCGAAAAAACTTTGCCCATCACCCCCAAATTATTATTCCCCAAATTTTTTGGCATTATACAGCCCGCCGGGTGATTACCATGGAATACTTACCCGGTATCAAAATCTCCAACATCACAGCCATCGAGTCTGCTGGCTTTTCTCGTAGTGAAATCAGTATTGGGTTGGTCAAAGCGTACTTTCAACAATTGTTACTGGATGGCTTCTTTCATGCCGATCCCCATCCTGGGAATATCGTGGTGAATGAAGCTGGCAAAATTGTGCTCTACGACTTCGGAATGGTTGGAAGTATTCAGGATGAAACCCGAATCAAGATGGTAAACACGTTTCTCAATATTGTAAACAAACGAACAGATGCCATTTTAAAGAATCTTCAAGACCTCAACATGGTTGCATCCGGGGCAGACTTTGAAGAAATTCACAACTTGGTGGATTGGGCACTGGAAAACTACTACAACATTCCCCATGATCAACTCAATTTTGAGCAATTGGCCGACGAAATGGCAGAAGTTATGTATTATTACCCTTTTCGGCTGCCAGCATCCTTTACCTTTATGTTTCGGGCGTTGATTACCCTTGAAGGGGTTGCCACGAATCTTTACCCGCAAATCCACTTTATGGCCATTGCGGTGGAGTACGCCAAAGATTTTATCCAAAGAACCTATCTCATGAACCGGCTTTTTAGCCCAGGGGCCGCCGCAAATTACCCACAACTGATTAAAGAAGGCTTGGAGCTATTGGGAATTCCTGATCGGGAGAAAGTTCCCCCCAGTCAAAAGGTTCGCTTATATCATGAAGAGTGGAAACCCTTGGCCCGCTACGTTAAAGCAGGATTCCTCCTGATGGCCTTTGGTCAAACCGCCTTAATTGTGATGATGATGACCATTCTGTTTATCATCATTCAACGAATTGATCCAAAAGCACTGCTGTTCACCACGTTTTGTATGATTACGTTTTTGATGTTTTATATGCTCATTACCTTTACCACTTTGCTGTGGCTCCCTGCTCGCAAAAAACCAAAGCTATTTAATCCCCCGAAACGACAAACAGCCGCTACAAACAACGCTCAAGAACAATTCGACCATTAATCCAAACCATGATGGGCTGGGTCTCAGGAGAAAGCCAGGTTTCATATGGATTTTCAATGTCCGTCTCTGGTGACCACCACAGCACCAAATCGGCCTTAAAATCGGGAGCAATGGCCCCCAGGTTGTTTTCCTGATGAATTGCCTGGGCAGATCCCTGGGTCATTAATTCAAAGGTTTCTTTCGCGGACAAATGATGTTGCTGCCGCGCCACACGTCCTTCTTCTCGTAAGTCTAAACTTGGACAAGAAAGTCGACTATCGGTCCCAATACCAATCACCAACCCCATTTGATGCCATTGTTTAAAGGCGGTAATGGTTTTACCGCTTAGCAAGAGGTTACTTCTGGGACAATGAACCAAACTCACCTGGCTTTGCACCAATATTTTTACATCTTCATCAGAAAGAAAAACCCCATGCGCCATAATATGCCGAGAAGATAAAAGGGCTGCAATACCTTTTAAAGGTGTAACACCTGATTTTATGGGGCCAAAGTTTCTTCCTAAAACTGTTTCATGGACTTTATCTAGAACAGAACACCCTTGCTGAAACCATGCCATCTCCTCTTGGGTTTCAGCCAAATGACTATGCACAACCTCAGGTTGTATCTGGGATAATACCTTTGACCACGCTTGCGGCGTTACATTATAGGGAGAATGTGGCGAAATCCCAACTGCAAGAAGGGGATGCCCCGCAAACCGCTTTTTGAAAGTCCAAAACCTTTCAACGATTGCCTCAACATCAGGGTTATCAGAGTGGGCCGGATAAAAGAACTCCGGTGACGCAATCCCCCGCATCCCAACTTGAGACAAAGCCTCTAATGAAGCGCCAGTTGACGTAATATCATTGACACACGTCGTCCCCGTCCGAATCATTTCGGTAATACTTTTTAAACAGTTTTGTAAGCGCTCAGCGGGTGTTAAGTTTCGGGAGAATTCGATAACGTTTAAAAGCCAGTCCGCCATACTGTCATCAGATTGCTTGGAAATCGGCTCAGGTCGATATAACTCCAGATGAGTATGGGCATTAATCAAGCCGGGTGTTAAAAAATAGGCTCCAGAAGCATCCTTGTACTCGGTACGCTCAGATCTTGCTTGCGTCCCAACAATCCGCCCTGAAGTTTTATCCACCCCAACAGCACCCTCTTGTTGGGGTGGTTGACCTGGGCTTAACAGCCAATCTGCATCGATCCATTCAAGTGTCATGGCTTTATTGTACCCAAATCCCAACGGCACTGCTTCAAAATCTATCCAGAACCAATTCTCCTCAAAATAAAGGAGAACATGTCTGCCTCACCGGATCTGTATCAATCCCTCTGTTGGCGCGATAATCGTTGGGAATACTCAGAAATGCTTGATGAGGTACGTAAGATAGATGGCAGGCGCTCTAACAACTCAAACACAATATGAAACAGTCATTGGACTCGAAGTTCACGTTCAGCTCAAAACGCAAACCAAACTATTTTGTGCATGCTCAACCCAATTTGGCGTTGAACAAAATCAAAACACGTGTCCTATATGTCTTGGCATGCCAGGTGTCCTCCCCGTTTTAAACCGACAAGCCGTCGAATACGGTATTTTAGCTGGTTTAGCCCTAAACTGCGGCATTGCTCTCATCACGAAGTTTGACCGAAAACAGTACTTCTACCCTGATCTGCCAAAAGGTTACCAAATTTCTCAGTATGATCTGCCCGTTTGCCACGATGGTTACTTAGAAATTATGGGGCAAAAAATCCGGATTTTACGAGCCCACCTCGAAGAAGATGCGGGAAAACTGGTTCATGCTGGGGCAGCGGGTTTGGCAGGTTCTACCCATAGCTTGGTGGATCTCAATCGGGCGGGTGTACCACTGCTGGAAATTGTAAGCCAACCCGATATGCGTTCCAGTGAACAAGCTCGACTTTATGCAGAAACATTGAGAAACATTGTGCGCTACCTAGGGGTTTGTGATGGAAACTTGGAAGAAGGTTCTATGCGTGTGGAGGCCAATGTCAGCATACGCCCCCTGGGGAGTGAAACCTATGGCACCAAAACAGAATTAAAAAACATGAACAGCTTTCGGTCCATCCAAAAGGCCATTGACTACGAAGTCGCTCGACAAACTGAGCTTATCGACTCTGGTGAACGGGTGATTCAGGAAAGTCGGCTTTGGAATGAAGCCACCGGAACAACCGCTTCCATGAGAAGCAAAGAAGAAGCCCATGATTACCGGTATTTTCCAGATCCGGATCTGAGACCCCTTGAGATTTCACCTGAATGGGTTGAAAGAATCCGTCAGGCCATGCCAGAGCTTCCGCTTCAACGCCTGAACAGACTCCAAGAAGAATTTGGTCTTTCGGAATACGATGCCTCGGTGTTGGTTGAACTGAAAGAACTGGGGGATTTCTTTGATGAGGCCGTCGAACATACGTCCCACTACAAAGCATTAACCAACTGGTTGATGGGGGATATTACGGCCTATCTGAAAAATAACCATAAGAATCTGGAAGATACTCGATTGACCCCGAAAAATCTTGCATTAATGGTTCAAATGGTGGATAGCAACCAGATCAGCTCTGCCATTGCCAAAAAGATTCTACCGGATTTGATTGAAACGGGTACCGCTCCAGATATGTTGGTAAAAGAAAAGGGGTTGATCCAAAACTCTGATGAAAGCCAAATTCAACAGATCTGCCAACAAGTGATTGTAGAGAATGCTGAAGAGGTTGCAGCGTTTCGAAGTGGTAAAGAAAAGCTATTCGGCTTTTTTGTAGGCCAAGTGATGAAAGCTTCCAGAGGAACTGCCAATCCAGAAGTTGTCAATCGGCTCATGAGAGAGCTCTTAAAAGGTTAACATCGTGCGAATAAAACAAAAGGAGAACAGCCTGTGAATCCGAAAAAATGTATCACAGATTTGCCTGATAGCGCTTACGCTGAAAAAAGCGTTTTGGTGAGAACAGATTATAACGTTCCCTTGGATGAGAAAGGGAACATTACCAGCGATTACCGAATCCAACAAAGTCTTCCAACCTTGGAATATCTACTGAAGCGCAACGCAAAAGTGATTATTGTCAGCCATTTGGGGCGTCCGAAAGGCACGGTTGTGGAGAAACTTCGGTTAAAGCCGGTGGCAGAAGCCCTGCAAAAGCTACTCACCAACACCGTCGTTCACTATTCAGACACCTGTATTGGCCAAGCCGTTACTGAAAAAGTGAATACCTTAAAACCAGGAGAAATTCTGATTCTCGAAAATATTCGTTTTGAACCGGGTGAAACCCAAAACGACCCTGTGCTTGCAAAACAATTGGCAGCTTTGGCCGATATCTACGTGAACGATGCCTTTGGTGCTGCCCATAGAGCCCATGCGTCAACTGAAGGGATTACCCATGATGTGCCGATAAATGTTGCGGGCCTGCTGGTTGAACGAGAATTATCGACACTGTTACCACTGCTCAAAAATCCCGACAAACCCTTTACAGCCATTATTGGCGGCAGCAAGATTTCAACCAAAATTGATGTTCTCTCTCAATTGCTGACCCAGGTTAATACCATGGTGATTGGTGGTGGGATGGTTTTCACTTTTCTCAAGGCTTTAGACTATAACATTGGCAACTCTTTGCTCGAAGAAGAACACATTGAAACGGCCCGAAATCTCATGAAACAGGCCGAAACCATGGATAAGATCATTGTGCTTCCCAAAGATATCGTTATTGCGGATCAATTTTCTGCGGATGCAAAACATCAGGTTGTGGCAGCCAATGCAATCCCCGATGGCTGGATAGGGATGGATCTTGGGCCGCAATCCACGCAACATATTGAAACAGTCCTCAAAAACTCTAAAACAGTGTTTTGGAATGGACCATTAGGGGTTTTTGAGTTTCCAGCCTTTGCAAAATCCACCCAAGCCGTTGCAGAAACCCTGGCGGAACTTACCGAGAAGAGATACCTCAAAAGTATTTTGGGGGGCGGTGATACGCAAGCCGCCATTGATCAGTTTCAAATTTCCCCATCCAGCTTTACCCATGTGAGCACGGGCGGTGGCGCCACTCTAGAACTTCTGGAAGGCAAAGCCTTACCGGGGATTGAAGCCTTGGACAACAAAATTCCCACTACAAGTGGCGTTTAGGATAAACAGGCGGTTCCACGTATTCATAGGTGAATGGGTGGGTTGGCGCAATCCAATCGCCGTTAAGCATATTATATTGAATCTGTTTGAGTTTTCCCGGTTCTGCCGGTGGAAACCGTCCTTCCATCCGATCAACCTGTGCTTGTACACTATCAATTAACTCAGGTGAAAACCCTTTTAGCTGCAAATAATATGGATCATGATCTCCAAAGGCAAAGGCCGAAGCACTTTGCAAAAGCAGCAAAACAACACCGAATGCAATAACTTTTTTCATCCATCTTGTCTCCTGTATAGGCCATCCTGATAATCATCGTAATGGGAGACGGCAAAAATAACCTCCCAAGAATACAGGATTTTTGGTTTTAATCTTTTTCTGCTGAAATTGCGTTGGCTTTTAAAATCCGGGCCATAAAAAAACCATCGTGTTTTTCACTGGGTAAAATCTGCGTTTGCGCTTCCAAAACCGCCTGATCACGATAATGCTCTATAAATTTCTGGATAACACCTTGGTTTTCGTCTTGATCGATACTACATGTACTGTAAACAAGGATTCCTCCTTCTTTTAAACAGTTAAATCCTTTTTCCAATAGCCCCAATTGTAGGGATGTATAGGAGGAAAAGTCTTGTGCTTTCAGCACCAGCATAATTTCAGGATGCTTTCCAATGGTGCCTGTCCCGGAACAAGGGGCATCAATTAAAACTTTGTCAAAAAGTTTATCCTCACACGCCAAAGATTGACCTTCCAGAACCAAAGGCTCAACATTTTGGACCCCCAACCGCTGGCAATTTTCCTTTAACAGCGCCATTCTTTTTGCAGACACGTCAACGGCCAGGATTTTTCCCTGGTTTTGCATCAAAGCAGCCATATGGGTTGTTTTAGACCCTGGTGCCGCCCCAAGTTCTAAAACCTGATCACCTGGCTGTGGATTGAAAAAATGAGACACTTTGGCAGAAGACGCATCTTGAACCATAAAGAATCCTGCTTCATATCCTGGTAATTGACGCGGATCGCCCACCGATTCAGTAAGAAAAATAACGTCAGAAACCTCGGCTGATTGCTCATAGGGAAGGTTACATTCTGCCAATTTCTCGCCATACGATGCAATATCGGTTTTTAACGTATTGATCCGAAGACTCAACGTTGGAATATGTTGATAAGCTTTTACAATTAGGCTGATAGTCGCCTCATCATATTGTTTTTTAAGGCGTTTTAACAACCATGGCGGAAGTGCTTTTTCCGGCTCGATGTGAAAAGGCTTTTTTTGACGAATATAAGTGTTTAAAAGGGCATTGAGATATCCGCGGCTTTTGCGAGAAAGCCCCACCGTTGTTGCAATCTCCAATGTTGAGGAGACCGCTGCAAAATCCGGAACACTCTCCATTAATGCCAACTGAAATACCCCCACCCGAAGTAAAAGCCGAACAGCAGGCTCAAGCTTTTCCAGCGGAATATGGCTGAGTTCTCGAATAATTGTCTCTAACCAGAACCAATTCCGCAGCACGCCGTATATCAAATAGGTCCCAAAACGCTTATCTTCAGGGGAGAATTGATATTTTTCAAAACCTTCATTCAATGATTCTTCCACATGCCGACGAAGCTTCCCCCCCTGCTCAAAGGGCAGTAAAAGCGTAAAAATAAAATGTCGAAGGGAAATCGTTTTTGGGTTCATCTGTCAATCAACGTTTTTTCAAATTGCTTCTATTGTAGCCGGCTCAAAAGTTGCTTCAAAAAAGCAGCTTAATTTTTACCCACTCAACTTTCATGAATGATGTGCTTAGCTTGTCTCTTAAACCATTTTCAAGTAGGTTATAAGTGGGGATATCCCACAGTAAAAAAAGGAGAGTAAGTTGCAACGCACAGACGGACGTCAGCCGGACCAATTAAGGCCGGTTTGTATCACTCGAAACTACACCAAATATGCCCCCGGCTCTGTTTTTATTGAACTGGGCGATACAAAAGTTTTGGTCACAGCCACCATTGAAGAAAGAACACCACGCCATGTGGTGGATGAGAATACAGGCTGGCTTACAGCCGAATATGCTTTGCTTCCGGGTTCAACCCATACTCGTGTTAACCGAGAGCGTCTGAAAATTTCAGGCCGAACTCAGGAGATTCAGCGCCTCGTTGGACGAAGCATTAGAGCTTGCATTGATCTGACACGTCTGGGAGACAGAACCATTACCCTGGATGCCGATGTGATTCAAGCCGATGGTGGAACACGCACTGCTAGCATTACGGCTGGCTATGTCGCATTGATGGATGCATTGCTGCACTTGAAACGCAATAATCTGATTCAGGATATTCCCATTATTTCGCCTGTTGCTGCCATTAGTGTTGGTGTATTGGACGGCGTCCCAATTTTAGACCTAAACTATGAGGAAGATTCTGCGGCTGAGGTTGATGCCAACATTGTGATGAACGCCAATGGTGAGATTGTTGAGTTTCAAGCCACCAGCGAAAAGTCGCCCCTATCCCAAAAAGATTTATTGGAATTGCTCGAACTAGGGAAAAAAGGGATTCAAGAACTTCTTGAAATTCAAAAACAGGCATTAGGCCTTTTAGAAGGAGCCTCTCTTTAACCATGTTATCCGCCCCCAAAGGAACCCATGACTTATTACCAGAGGCACTGGCAACCTGGCAATATTTTGAAAATACGGCCAGGAGTATCATGGAGCGCGCCAATTTCCATGAAATTCGGACCCCACTGTTTGAAGCCACGTCCCTTTTTGAACGCGGCGTGGGAGACACCACGGATATTGTCAATAAAGAGATGTATACCTTTGAAAAAGGGGACCGTCAGCTCACACTACGGCCTGAAAACACGGCGGGTGTGGTCCGGGCGTATATTCAACATGGCATGGACCGTTGTCCAAAACCCGTAAAACTTTATTATTTAGGCCCTATGTTTCGTTATGAACGTCCACAAGCTGGGCGCCAAAGGCAGTTTCATCAAGCCGGTGTTGAACTGTTCGGGTTGGATACACCACAATCGGATGCGTCTGTGATTTTGCTTGCCTGGGATCTGTTTACCACCTTGGGAATTCCAGATTTGGCTTTAGAGATCAATAACGTGGGCTGTTTTGATTGTCGCGATGACTTCAAAAATCAGCTCCGAGCAATACTATTACCGTTTAAAGACAGCCTTTGTGAGGATTGTCAAAAGCGCTATGAAACCAATCCACTTCGTATGCTGGATTGCAAAAGCGAAAAATGCAAAGCAATTTATGCTTCTGAAGCTGTGGCGAACTTTTTGGAAGCAGATCACACGTGTGAAGCGTGTCAGCAGCATTTTAACGCATTACTTATCATTCTCACGCAATGTAATATCCAGTTTCACCACAATAAAATGCTGGTTAGAGGATTGGATTACTATACCCGCACTGTTTTTGAAATCACCTCCACCCATTTGGGGGCTCAAAATGCGGTTTGTGGCGGCGGTCGGTACAATGGGCTTGTAAAAACCCTGGGTGGGCCTGATACACCAGCTGTTGGTTGGGCTTTGGGTGTAGAGCGGCTTATTAGTTTAATTCCGCCGCAGCATCCTGCCTCTCTGGATTTTTATATTGCTTCAGATGATCCGGGCTCCGCTTTGCTTCTGGCCCAACAGATTCAACATCAAGGATTCTCGGTAGAAGTGGATCTATCGGGCAAAAATCTAGGAAAACAACTGACCCAAGCCAACAAGTTGCAAGCAGGACAGGTGATTATTCTGGGAGAAACCGAACGCCAGCAAAATCAGATTACGCTGAAAGATATGGCAAAAGGCCTACAGGAAACCGTTGATAAGGATAGCTTTTTAACGAGCCTTAAACGTCCGCCAGTCTCTTCAGTTTTACGCTAAAGGTAGCTGTTCAAAGGCTTGAATGGTTGCGTCAATATCTTCCTGGGAATGGGCCAGAGACATAAATCCGGATTCAAAGGCAGAGGGGGCCAAATAAACCCCGGCATCCAACATGCCATGGAAATAGGTGTTAAATCGGGCTTTATTGCAGCGCAAAACATCCTCGTAATTTTCAACGGCGTGATCAGTGAAAAACAAAGTAAACATAGAGCCTACCAGTGTCCCTAAAACGGGCAACCCTTTCTTTTGGGCAACATTCACCAAGCCCGTTATCAAGTTACTCGTGTTGGTTTCAAGCTGTTCATAAACGCCTGGCTTTTGGAGTTGCCGTAAAGTTTCAATCCCGGCCCCCATGGCCAAGGGGTTTCCAGACAACGTCCCTGCTTGATACATGGGTCCAGCAGGCGCAACGGTTTTCATAATTTCAGCAGAGGCACCGTAAGCCCCCACAGGTAAGCCACCACCCACAATTTTACCCAAAGTCGTCACATCTGGAGTTACGCCATAATATTGCTGAGCCCCGCCATAAGCCACCCGAAAGCCAGTCATCACCTCATCAAAAATCAACAACGTCCCATGGGCTGTTGCGATTTGACGCAGCCCTTGCAAGAAACCTTCCACAGGAGGAATACACCCCATATTCCCGGCAACGGGCTCAACCAAAATGGCAGCAATTTCCTTACCAAACGTTTGAAAGAGCTGTTCCACAGCTTCTAAATTGTTATATGGCGCCAATAAAGTATTTTCAGTGGTACCCTCTGGAATCCCAGGACTATCTGGAACCCCCAGGGTGGATGCACCGGAACCGGCTTTGACCAACAGATCATCCACATGGCCGTGATAGCAACCAATAAATTTCACAATTTTATTACGACGAGTATAGGCTCTCGCCAACCGGATGGCACTCATCACCGCCTCAGTACCGGAATTTACAAACCGAACCATTTCAATGGAAGGAACAGCTTGAATCACAATCTCAGCCAGCTCATTTTCAAGGGCCGTTGGGGCACCATAACTGGTTCCTCTTGCGGCCAATTCCTGAATACGACGAACAACAGCAGGATCGGCATGGCCTAAAATCATAGGTCCCCAAGAACCGACATAATCAATATATTTTTTGCCATCTGCATCAAAAACATATGCGCCTTGGGCCTTTTCGATAAACAAGGGCGTTCCCCCAACAGAACGAAAAGCTCTAACGGGACTGTTAACTCCTCCCGGCATCAAGCTCTGGGCTTTCTCAAACAATGCTTCTGAACGGCTAATGGCAGTAGACGTTGTGGACATGATTCAAACCTTCCAATCCATTCCCTGAAGTAAACAATATGGAGAACACTCTTACGGTGATTATAAAGTGAATCTATGGCCAACGCAAAAATAACACGAAACGCTTTCCCCGAATCACTGTTCTTCGTATAAATAAGCCTTACTAAAGGGGCTTTCCAATGAAATTGACTTTCTCGCAACGCTTGTTCGATGATACAGTAAACGTTGTGTATTCAGGAGGGCTTATGCGATTTTCTAAATTTATTGCCTTGGTTTGCCCTGATGGGAAAGATCCAGCCGTCAAATACGAAGAATCCCTAGAGCAAATTCAATTGGCTGATGAGATGGGTTTTTACGGTATTTGGACCTCTGAAAACCACTTTTCCTCCAAAGCTGCACTACCGGGTTTTAAAGGTGAAATTGGCATTACGCCTCGCCCCCTTTTATTTGGCATGAAAATTATTGATTCCACTCGGCAAATTCGGGTGGGAACGGCTGTTCGCAATATTGTTTTCTCCAATCCCATTTTGGTGGCAGAGGAAGCCTTGGTCTTTGACTTGCTTTCCAAGGGGCGTCTCGATCTTGGTGTGGGATCAGGGTATCGGCCTTGGGAGTTTAAAGGCTTTCGGATTCCGCGTGAAGAAGCCAAAGAACGCTTCTTAGAATCCCTTGAAATTCTGGATCGTGGGATGCGGGGCGAGACCTTTTCATTTAAAGGGAAATATTATGATATTCCGGAAGTTTCCCTGGTTCCCAAGCCTTACTATACAAAGCCCCGACCCCAAATCTACCTAGCCACCGGTGACCCGGAACAAATTCAACTGGCAGCCCAAAAAGATTATGGGGTGATGTCTTTTTCAACCTCCAGCAAAGATCACTTGGTGAACCTGTATCAAACCTACTGTAAAATCGCAGGGCCTCTGGGGTACTCAACCTCTAAGGATCGTTTCCCCGTAACCCGCCAAATTTACATTCATCGAGACCCTAAGGTGGTGCAAGAATATGCTGAGCGCAATTTACCCTACTACCAGGCAGCCTTAGGTGATTTTAAGGCCTGCCCTCCCTTGGAAGAATTGAAAAAACTGTATATTATCGGCACCCCCGAAGCGTGCATTCAGCAGCTTCAACAACTCCGCGATGAGATGGAATGTACCCATGTCATCCTGTGGTTCAATTTTGGTTGGCTCACCCATCAGGAAGTGATGGATCAAATGACACTTTTCAGAGATGAAGTGATGCCTCATTTTGCGAGAGAAAAGGAAGCCGTCTGCTAGTGTCTTGTCCTTGGGAGCCCTTATTCACGATAGAACGTTCCGGAATCCCTGAAATCACCATTTCCGGTATTTTGGTCGTGATGAATGGGGATAAAAACACGCTGGTAAACGTTGGCAATGACAAAGGCCCAATTTGGAGTCGCTCTCTCTTAAAGCCATGGCAATTTGCCTGTCACCTTCCGCTCTTAAAGGCAGCTTTCCCCAAACTAAAACCCCAACACATGGCCATGATGATGGCTTCTCACAATGGTGAACACCGACAGCTCGCCCTGTTAAAAGAAATTTTAGACATTGGCCAATTTTCAGAAGCGCAATTGCAGTGTCCCGCCAGTTACCTCCTTTCCGCAACAGAAGCTTTGAAGCTTCAAAGCCAGGGAAAAGAGAAAAAATCTCTCTATCACCCCTGTAGTGGAAAACATTTGGGCACATTACTCACCCTCAAAGCCATGGGGCTTTCCACAGAGAACTATCTTACCCCTCAGCATGAGTTATATGTTCAGCTGAAAAACTTCTTAGCCACTCAGACTGGCCAGGCCCCGGATTCTTTTTTGGAGACGATTGATGGGTGCGGCATGCCCAATTTTGCCCTTTCGGCCAAAGGTATGGCCCAGCTTTTTCAACGATTGGCTCAAGGACATCCCAGTGAAATCGGCAACTTGATGCAAGAACATGCTTTCCTCATTGGCGGCGCCGGCCGGTTAGATACGAGGCTAATGTCCCATTCTATGGTTACGGACAGTGCTATTTCGGTTGTTGCCAAAGAAGGTGCTGATGGCCTTTTGGGTGTTGGTATTGGCCCCACTCAGCAATATCCCGAGGGGCTTGGCATCTTAGTAAAGCTTGCGTCAGGCTACCAACCAGCGTATTTGGAAGTAATCATCCAACATGTATTTGAAGCACTAGGATTGCTAGCCCCAAAATCTCCGACAGACCTGAATAAATCTCCATTAACAACCCACTTTCATTTTAAATTGCCTGCAATTAAGGACCTTTAGCATGCTGTTTCCTGAAAAATACCGTATTATTGATATTTCACAACCCGTTTCTTCCAAAACAGCCTGTTTTCCAGGAGATGTTCCCTTTCAAAAAACCATCACCGTTTCCTATGAAAATAGCCAGGTGATGAATCTAACATCCTTCACCATGAGCCCCCACGTGGGAAGCCATGCGGATGCCCCCGTTCATATTCAGGGAAACCTAGCAGAAGATCCTGGAACCATTGGCAACATGGCCTTATCTCCCTTTATTGGTACGGCGTATGTTTTGGATATTGCCCCCATAGCCCAAGAGATTCAGCTCAGCCATATTCAACAAAAACTATCCCAGCTACCCTCATGTCCCAAGCGATTGCTCTTCCGTACAACGCAACACATTCGCTACAATGTATTTGAGGCCCAATATGCCTATTTTTCAGCCTCACTGATTGAATATCTTGCGGCTCAAGGCGTTGTTCTGGTGGGAATCGATACCCCTTCCGTCGATCACATTAATTCTAAAACCTTAGAGGCCCATCATGCCCTTTTAAAGGGTAATATCAGCTGGCTGGAAAATTTAGATTTAACCCAAGTGTCTGAAGGAAGCTATTTTTTAATGGCGCTGCCTTTAAAATTTATGGAGTTGGAAGCGTCACCCGTCAGAGCGGTGTTGTTATCTGCCACAAAATAAACTACGGCGTATGATGAAAAGCCTTTTGGAGAGATTGATAAAGGGTTTCAGCAGTTTTGCCGCTGGTTTGAGTGGCCTCTGCAATTTGCTCAAATGAAGCATTTTGAATGGCCGAGATGGATTCAAAACTTTCCAAAAGTCGCTGCTTTCGGGTTTGACCAATTCCAGGAATCTCATCCAAAAAAGATTTTATTTGTCCCTTGCCCCTTAAGCGTCTGTGAAACGTAATGGCAAATCGATGGGCTTCATCTCGAACCTGTTGTAGCAGGTACAAGGCCATACTTTCCCGCTCAATAATCACTGGGCGAGACTCATTGGGTAAATAAACCTCTTCAAATTTCTTGGCCAGGGAAACAATGGCTTGTTCCGTAATCCCCAAGGTTTTAAGTGCTTTTACTGCCGAGCTGAGCTGGCCCTTGCCACCATCGATAATCACCAAATCCGGATCAGGCCAGCCTTTTTCCTCTCGCTTGGAAAAACGACGCGTCATCACCTCATTCATACTTTGAAAGTCATCAGGCTTGCCGTCTGGGACAGATTGAATTTTAAAACGACGATATTCTTTTTTATCAGGCAGGCCATCGGTAAATACAACCATAGAGGCCACTGTATTGGTGCCACTAACATGAGAAATGTCATAACATTCAATCCGTTTTGGAATTTCAGGGAGTTGCAAGCGTTCCTGCAACACAATTAATGCTTGTGCCGGATCATTTTTCAGGCGGGTTTCTTGATCAATCCGGGATCGCTCCTGAGACTCCTGGGCATTTTTAACGGCCAGTTCTAAAATATCTTTTTTTGCTCCCTCTCGCTGAGGCCGTAACATGGCAACTTTCTTCCCCCGGTGGATAGAAAGCCACTCTGCCAAAAAAGACTCATCCTCTATCTGAAATTGCAAAATCAGCTCTGTCGGCAAATCCGCTTTATCCGAATAATCCTCATAATACTGAAATAAAAAGGACTGATAAACGTCCTCCGCAGCAATGTCATCGGTTAACGTCATTTCAAAGAAATGGGTGTGAATAAGCCGCCCACGCCGCACTTTTAAAACGGCCAAATAGGCGGTTGTGTCTGAGCAAGCCATGCCCACCACATCCTGATCAATGGTTACGTCATCGTACATCACCCGCTGACGCTGAAGCATGCGCTGAATCGCCTGATATCTATCCCGAAGTTGTGCTGCTTTTTCAAAGTCCAGGTTTTCACTGGCAGCATTCATTTCAGCTTCAATCACTGCCAATAAGTCATCTGCGTGGCCTTTCAAGAATAACACCAGTTGATCCACGATTTTCTGGTACTCCGCCGGGGAGATCAATGACTGACATGGGCCTAGACACGTCCCAATATGGTAGTTCATACACGGACGGTCTTTAAACAAGGGCTTTTTACGCTGCCTAAGCGGAAAGATTTTCTTAATCAGTTGCAAAGTTTGATAAAGGGCTCCTGGTGTTGCATAAGGACCAAAACATTTGGCTTTTCCTTTTTTCGTGGGTTCCCTGGTGATTTCCAATCGAGGAAAAGGCTCATTGGTAAGAACAAGCCAGGGATATTTCTTATCATCCCGCATTAAAATATTGTATTTGGGCCGATGGGTCTTGATAAAATTAGCTTCTAACACCAATGCTTCAATATCAGAGTTCGTGATCACATATTCAATGTGGGCCACCTGCTCCACCATGGCTTGAATCCGGGAAGAGTGATTGGCTCGCTCGTGAAAATAACTAGAAACCCGATTTTTGAGATTTTTCGCCTTCCCCACATAGAGCAACTGCCCGGTGTTATCTTTAAATTGATAAATACCGGGCTTGGCAGGAATAGCCTTTAGTTCTTGGCGAACCAATATCGAAACCATTTTGAAGACGTTCTCCAGCAACGACCTTCTTTTATTATGCCCGAATTTTTCCCTAGATTTGAAATAAAAACGAAACAAAAAAGGAGATATTGCTAATTAAATATCACTCGTAAACTCGTTAGGTGGTTGCACAGGGCCTGTTCCTGCCCTGCACCGACCCTCTTTTTCCTTTTTTATAATGACCTCCCCATTGTAGTCAATAACAGTACTTAATTCCTCTTAAATCGGAATCATCCTCTTCATTAAAAGAAATGTTCTATTTATTGTTTATTAGGAGCTGGGTGGGTCATTTCGTCTTGGCGAATCTTTTCAAAATCAAATCGATGTTGATTAATGAGCGCTTTGGCATCCTGGGATTTAGAATACAGCACATCGAGGCCAAGTTCACGAAGAAAAGCTTCCAAGGCTTTTCGTTTTTCTATCCTATCTCGGGATGAGTTTGCGGGATCTGCCACAAAAACACGATCAGCCAAAGCCAAAATATGTTCTGTAAATTCTGCCTGCTTGGCCAACAGTACTTGATTCCCCCCATTGTCTTGAATTCGCTCAAAAAAGCCATATTTAGATGGAAATTCAAATTTAACCGTCTGGATTTTTTTCCCAGTAGAACCATCCGGCAAAAATTCTGGATTCTCGGAGATGACAGAGGGAGGAAGAAAATTCCCTGTACCTTGTAAGCGTTTTTTTAAATCACTTATTTTTTGGGTTTGATAATCTTTGGTCTGAATGAATGTATTCATTGCATTTTGATAAATTTCCAACAAATTAAAAACTCGTACGGCCTTATCCTCTGGTAAAAAATCCATGGTCGGCGAGATGGGATAACGATTAATGGAGTGTTCAATGGTAGCTGTAAAAACATCGGCCATCTGTTTTATCGCATCTCGATTATCCGAAATAAAATTGTGCTCTATTAATGGCGAGAAGGCTTTTAAATAATTATCCTGGGGATTATCAAGTTGCTCTTGACGTAACAAATACCTATTTTCAGGATCGCTGACCCAATACAACGATTTAATAATGGGCGTAAATGCAATCACACCGTTATTATAAACCCGCAATAAATGTTCATGATCCGAGAAGCGTCCTAAATATTTTTGTTTTGATTCAGGCCGATTTTGATCAGCAACCCATGGTCTAAAATCGTTGTTATCAATAAATCGTTTTGTATCGCCATAATTTAGTAAAGCCGCAAATTCTTTTAATAATTCGGGTGATTTTTCGGGTTTTCGGTCCGGCATTTCATAATAAAATTTGGGACTTTTTTGAGAGGCAATCAAACGAAGAACGTCTTCATAGCTTGAACTTTCTTTATCCGGTAATTGAACCCCAAAAACAGGCAAATCAACTTCTTCAATGACGTGATTATCAGCATTTAAAACGTTGGTTGAGAGTGTGGCTTTGAGCATATAGCTCAAATCTGCAAAATACCGAACTCGTTCCACAGAACTCATTCGTCCTAAGGCGTTGCCTGCATACACAGCTAGGTGCTTTCCAATATCTCCCAACACTTGAGGATCGGTTTCTCGAAATAATGCTCGGCGAAATAAATCAATGGTAACGGGGTTTTCCCGTTGCTCGGCAAGGGAGGCATATAAAAATCGCCGTCCCGATGAGGGCAAATCATACTTTCCGGGCGCCGACATCTTACCCAATTGGTTATCCACGTAGTGCTGATAGGCCTTCCAAACCTCTGGGATACTGTTGTAATCTTTCATAACAGTATCGGTTTTTCTTAAATCTTCAACGGATTCTTGGGGAGGTAAATGATTGAGATAAGAGACCACAAATAACGGAAAAAGCGATTTATCTGAATCCGAGGTAAAAAGGGGCGAACTGCTATAGGAACGGGGAGGAGGTATACGGTAATGCAGCTTATTGATGATTTCCACCATCGCCTGTCGTACCACAACATCCTTCGTCATGTTGTTCGCCATGGCACCCTTTAAGCAATCCAAAAAGCGGTTAAACGAGGTGAGACCATTTTGAAGTAATGCTGGATCCGCCGACTTCTCCCGAAAAGTACTTTCAGAAACCATGGCATTTAAAACCATATCCAACACAGGCTGGGCCATTGAAATTCCGGCTGCAAAACGTTCTGGTTTTGTTTCACGATTTATATCGGCTAAAAATGTTTGTAAATCCTTATTCAAATCAATACATTTGGCTAAGGAATGCACATTATTTAATTGGGGTTGTAAGTTGTTGATATTATTCAGCATTAAGATTCCCCGCTCCCACTGCAATGGATCGGCTTTTTTTAAGCACTCAAAGGATTCTTTCATAAGGGTTAATAATTGAGGGGCGGCTGCGATTCGGAGATCTGTGGGGTAACGATTTGTAGAATAATAATAATTATTATATTCTTTTAAAGTCCTACCTAAATCTTGATTAGATACCGTGGGATCATGAAAAAGAGACCTCACGTTTTGTAGTGCTTTATCTTGCCAATACAGATAAATTTTTTGATTGCGTTGTATCTCCGCCTTGGATTTTATTTTGTCCCACCGAAGTGAAATAAGGCGAGATGCTACCCCCAAAGCAGCGCTATATCGTTTTTTTTCAGGTTCTGGCGTTTTTGGCCCCGGCGGATGATCAAAAAACTGCTGTAAGAGGCTCTCCAATGCCTTTTCTACACCACCATCGAGGTGTTGCTTTTCAACCGTTTTCGTCTTGGAGGTATTCGGTAAAATACAAGCGGCAACCAACTGTGGAAGTGCCTCTCTAAAACATTTTAAATTTTCTTCTGAAGGATTTGTTTGGAGAATTTTAAGAAAGCGTTTTGCAATTTGCGGATGTTTTTGGGCCGCCCCGACAGATGCTAAAAGGCTAATGCAGCGCTGCCTAAAATAATCATTCGGTGGTAAATTTTCAACTTCTTTGAGCAGTGGTTCTGCATGCTGATTCCAGGTGAGTGTCTCTGTCTCATTCGATTCACTAGCTCCAATGAAAACACCTGGCGGCACTAACGGTTCAATGGTTTCTAAGACCAAAAGCGCATTCCGTATAAATTTCTCCATATTTGGGTCTTGCTCACCCGATTGAAGCCTTCTAACAACCCGGCTGAGTAATTTTTCATATACCCGACGCACATCGCCTTGAACTTGTGGGTTTTGAAAAGCTTGTGCTTGGTTTGCATCTTTTAAATTTAAAAAAAATAATCTTAACTGGGAGTATTGCAATGCATAAAATGCAAAAAAAGAGGGAAGCGGTCCATTTTTATCCAATTGTAAATCTTGCGCAAGGTGGTGAAACACTTGTCGGATAATTGTGATCTGTCCTTGGGCCATATGAGGCAGCAAGGCCTCCTGTTTGTGGCTCTCCATATTCAAAAACAAATGAATCATCTTATCTGAGAACGGGTATTCCTTCGGGGTGCCCGGTTGTTGAACCGTTCCATACAACGTATTCAAAAGTTTTAAAGCTCTTTCCGCCGCTTTTACGCCATATTTTTGGGGATCGCTATTTAATTCTCGGGTAGCATCAAAGACAACCGCCTCCAAACGGTCTTTAATATCCTGATGGGTAACATCCAACAGTGATTGGGTTTTTACATCCGCCGCCTGAACTTTCTTTATCTTTTGGTGCAGTTTTTGGAGAATCTCAAAATAATACTTTTGATTCAGATTCTGGCCCTCAGGATAATGTTCATCCTCCCATAAGGTTCTGGGTAAAAGCTCCTGGGAATCAATGGCAGACAATGCTCTATAATCGTCAAGCCACAAACTTTGAGAATCCACTTGCTTCCGTAAATCTTTCAGCTTGTCCTCAAAAGTTCTGTTGTCGGATGGGATTTTTTGCATACTGATCAGAAACGTCCCAGCAGAAGCCAAATGGGGCGTTAACACACTCATTCCCAATAAGGGGGCCATCCATAAAAGCCCATTTCTAGCAAACCGACGCAAGAAAGCGGGTGAATGTTCAGCCTTTTTTCCGCCAAAAGTAAGCGTATCCGTCCCAACAGGACGATTCAATCCTTTTGGAGATTGCCCCCCATTGGGTTTAAATCGCTGTGGTAAAAATCGGCTTGTGGTGTTTCCAATCTGCAAAAAATTGTCCCTCACAGTCCAATATTGCCTTTAGTTTTATCACAGCTGGGCTTCTCACACTATCGATTATTCAAAATTGTTACATATTTGAATAATTTTTATAATCAATGTTATCCCAAGGTCTTAATTGTTGCGGCGAGAGGCCCCTAAAATCTCAAAGATAAAGTAAAGCAACTGCATCAGTGCATACAAGGCTGTTGCCACATACGTAAACGCCGCCGCAATCAGCACTTTTTTGGCCAATGGAACTTCTTGGGCGGTTAAATACTGGCTGGTTTGCAAGATACCCACCGCCCGACGACTGGCATCAATCTCAACAGGCAATGTGACGACATGAAATAAAACAGCCAATCCAAATAAAATAACACCCACCCATGCTAATGTTAGCCCTAAACTTGGGGCCAAGAACCGCATCCCCATCAGGATTAAGCTCATAATAATGAGTAAGGGGCCAAATTGGCTTCCGATATTCACCACGGGGGCCATGGCAGACCGAAGCACCACAGGGGAAAAGCCTCCGGCATGTTGAATGGCATGCCCCACCTCATGGGCTGATACGGCCACAGCCGCAACAGAGGTACCATAATAATTATCTTGAGAAAGACGAACTTTGCGGCTAATCGGATCGTAATGATCCGATAAAACACCCGGCGTTACTTCAACTTCAACTCCTGTAATCCCTTGCTGGCGCAATATATCCAAGGCTACGTCAACCCCCTTTTGGGCTGCAAACGTGCCCACATGGGAATAGGTTTCATAAGTTCGCTTGATCCACCATTGGGGCACATAGATCAGTGGAATACCAATCAAAATTAACACCATGTAGAGTGGATCAAAGTAAAACATCTATCCCGTCTCCCCTTGAACCAACGTTGTAAACCGTTGCTCTGGGATCTGGCGTAAAGCACCATTTGCCCAGTCTCGTGCTGCCATCTTGGGCTTTCCAGGGGGCTGAATCATTTCCAACAATAGGGGGCCTGAGCCGGTTTGCACAACAAGCCCTTCATCAAGAATCGCTAAAATGTCACCTGGCCTCCCTGATTTTTGAACGCTTTGAGTGACTAACCCCGTTTGTGGCGATCGGGTTTGAATCACTTTCAGTTGTATCTCACCGATTTGAGTCACGGCCCCTGGCCAAGGCTGTTGTCCACGGATTTTATCGTGAATGGTCTGAGCTGGCATCGACCAATCAATAAAAGCATCCTCTTTGGTTAACTTGGATGCATGGGTTACTTGCGAGACATCTTGTGCAACTGATTTTAAGTCTCCTGATGCAAATTGATGCAGAGATTTTGGCAAGATTTCTGCCCCAAGCTGCGCTAGACGTTGGGTTAAAGCCAATGCATTTTCATTGGGATCAATGGCTGTTTCAGCCTGTAAAAGCATGGGGCCGGAGTCAACCGCCAACTCCGTAAACATGGTGGTCACACCGGTTTTTGCATCACCATTAATTATGGACCATTGCACCGGATTGGCCCCACGATATCGAGGCAGTAAAGACGCATGAACATTAACAGTTCCATACTTTGGGATATCCAGAACCGTTTGTGGCAGAATTTGACCAAAGGCTGCTGTCACCAAATAATCCGGTTGATGGGCTTTCAACCAATCAATCATCTCTGGTTCTTTACGAAGTCTGGCAGGCTGACGTACCTGAAGACCATACTCTTCAGCCAGCACCTTAACGGGGGGAGGAGTCAGCTTATGACCTCTTCCTGCTGGGCGATCGGGTTGTGTCATTACCCCCACCACATCAATATCGTGATCCGCCAGCAACGCTTTAAGGCTGGGGATTGCAAACTCAGGGGTTCCTAAAAAAATCACACGCAATTTCATAAGTTTATTGTATGACAAGACCCGACCTCCTGAGGATCCAATTTTTAGGCAATTTTTCATTTCAGAGGGCCGCATTTTGTAACAAATGGCATTGATTCAACTTGTTTCAATTGATTGAAGACTGTTTTTATCTTACGTTGTTCTTTAAATTCACCACTAAAACAGAAGGAAATTTTTAAATGATTTCACCCCTTGCATCTTCCTCCCAAAAGCCACCCGTAAATTTTTCAATACGCTCTCCCCAAAAACCCACCAATACAACAAAAAAATCAGGGAAAGACCATTTCCAAATGCGGTTTGGGAACACGCAAACAGTTCCGGTGCCAGCAGCACAACTTTCTTCGCACGATAGGAACTTTTTACATGCAGCCTCCAGAAACGACCTTGTTGGAATGATTGCCCATATCAATGCGGGTGCTGATGTCAATGTCCAAGATGACACTGACCATAAGTCTTCCCTGCATTATGCAATTGAACATAACAATTTGAAAGCGGTTCAGTTTCTACTTTCTCAGACAAATATTAATGTGAACCCATGCGATAGGCAGGGAACGCCCCCCCTTCACTTAGCTGTCGCCCTGAAGAACTCTGCAATGGTTGCAGCGCTCCTGAGGCACAAAAACATAGATGTTAATGCAGCAACGGCTTACATCAAAGATACCCCTCTCTTGGTTGCGGCTTTTAAAAGTGATTTAGGGACAACAAAAATGCTGCTTTCTCGTAAAGACATTGATGTAAACGCCCAAAACAACCAAGGCACAACAGCTTTAATGTATGCCATTGGCTTTAAATCTTCTCCTTACCTTATCTCAATGTTATTGGAAGACGAACGAATTAATTTGAATATAAAAAATAATGAGGGCAATACAGCATTAATGCATGCAGCAACAGCCGGAAATGTATCTGCTGTTCGGCAACTGCTTGAGAAAAACTATTTGATCAATATGGATGCCAAAAACAATAATGGCGATACGGTTTTAACTCTTCTCCATAAAGAAGAGAAAAAAACACGGGCCCATCGCAAAATTATGAAATTAATCCTTCAAGCGCAAGGCCATGATTTACCCAACCGCTATTTTGGTCTATTGGGATGGCATTCTCTGTGGCATGGTGTCAAAAGGCTTTTTGCTTAATCCGTTGGGTCACGTTATCCTAAAAGTGCCCATTCACATTTATCTCAGAACCTAGGAATCCGCTCCATGCGACGAAAATATCTTCAATTTTTTGGTTTAACGTTTTTAGGCATTCTATCGCTTTTAATGGCCAGTTTTGGCGCACTGGGCTATTGGACAGAACACAACGAGATGAAAGCCAGTAAACCTATTCCCGTTAAAGTACTGTCATCCCAATTAACGCCTCTTACCCAGGGAGGACACCTGCGTTATACAGCAGATATTCGGTATACCTATTCCGTTAAAGGCAAACCCTATTACGGGAACCAACTGGTTGCTCCCCCATGGCCAACGCTAAAGCAAGACAACACCATTACGGGCAGTAATCAATGGGCCAGTCACCTGCTACAACAGTACAAAGCAGGCTCCGTATTAACAGGGTTTTATCTTTCCAAAGAGCCCGCTATTTCTTTTTTAACCAAAGGCTACCATCCTGCAACCTTTCGGTTTATGGAACTCGGCGGACTGTTTATCGTATTTTTTGCCGTGGGGCTGTGTTTACGAAAATTTCTCCTGGCAAAAACAGCTTAGTTTTTAGGTAAACAGAATTCACCTATTTTAAAGCTTCAGCACCACTTACAATTTCAAGGATTTCTTGCGTAATGGAGGCTTGCCGGGCTTTGTTGTAGACCAACGTGAGTTTTGCAATCATGTCTGCGGCGTTCTTGGAGGCATTCGACATTGCAGTCATCCTGGCGGCCAATTCACTGGCAGAACACTCTAAAAGAGACGTGTAAAACTGATTGCTTAAATACAATGGCACCAATGTATCCAAAACTTGAACAACGTCCGGTTCAAGCAAAGTTTCAGGCTGAGCGCCTGATGCTGGCTCCTCTGGCAATTCAGTGTGATACAAATCGTCGATGGGGGTAATGGTATGTTCAATCTCTTCTACCAGGCCTTTTAATGGAAAAACCGGTTTTAATGTCACTTTATAGGAAATCATAGAGACAAAATGGGTATAAAGCACCTGGATTGCATCAATTTCGCCAGCATGAAATGCATCCACCAGTGTCTTGGCCATGAGATCCGCATCATGTGGGGTGGGGGCAGCCGTAATGTTACCGCTGGTTCCAAGCACCTCAGACTTACTATAGTTCTTGAAGGAGCGAATAATTTTATTGCCCACCAGATAAAACTTTGGAACCAAGCCTTCCGCCTGATACCGTTTATCTAACACCAGGGCCTGTTTAATAATATTGGCATTATAAGAGCCGCAAAGCCCTCTATCTGAGGACATGACAACCACACCAATATTCTTCACAGGTCTTTCAAGCAATAACTCGCCATAACGAGAGCCTCTTAACTCAGAAGCCTGGTTTTTCATCGCTTCAAAAACATCTCGAAAAACGTCCCGAAGCTCTTGGGCATACGGCCGGTTAGCCTTTACTTTATTTTCAGCACGCTTAACCTTGGCCGCAGCAACCATTTTCATAGCCTGGGTAATTTTTTGAGTGCTTTTAACACTGCGAATCCGTCTTCTAATGTCTTTTAAGTTTGGCACAACTGCATCCCCTAATGTTTTTGGCCTGTAAAGATAGCTTCTCTAAAGTTATTCAACTCTTTGAGGAGAGTTGCATTTTCCTCATCAGAAGGTTTACCACCTTCGTTAATGAGTTTCTCCAATTCAGGCAGCTTTGAAGGGAAGTATTGAAACCATTCCTGTTTAAAGGAGGCCACTTGGTCGATGTCTAATGGATCTAAAACGCCATTGTTTCCGGCATAGAGCATTGTATATTGCTCAGCCAAGGACAGAGGTGAATACTGCGGCTGTTTCAGAAGTTCTACCAAGCGTTCGCCCCGTCGTAACTGATCTTGGGTGGCTTTGTCCAAGTCACTTGCGAACTGGGAGAAAGCTTCTAATTCCCGATATTGGGCTAAGTCAAGACGAAGCTTACCAGCAACAGACTTAATCCCTTTGGTGTGAGCGGCACCACCGACCCGAGAAACCGAAAGACCTGCGTTAATAGCTGGACGAATCCCGGCGTTAAACAAGTCTGTTTCCAGGAAGATTTGGCCATCGGTAATACTAATAACATTGGTAGGAATGTAGGCGCTGACGTCACCGGCTTGGGTTTCAATAATGGGCAATGCCGTCAAACTTCCTGCGCCAAGCTCATCATTTAATTTGGCCGCCCGTTCTAACAAGCGAGAATGGAGATAAAAAACGTCTCCAGGATAAGCTTCCCGACCTGGCGGTCTTCTCAGCAGCAAACTCATCGCACGGTAAGCCCAGGCGTGTTTTGTTAAATCGTCATAAATTACCAATACGTGTTTGCCTTGGTCCATAAACTCTTCACCAATGGTGACAGCGGCAAAAGGTGCCAAAAATTGCAGTGGAGCCGAGTCAATAGCACTCGCCATCACCACAATACTGTATTCCATAGCGCCTTTGTCTTCTAAGGCTTTAATAATTTGCGCAACTGAGCTGGTTTTTTGACCAATGGCACAATAGATACAAATGACGTTTTTGCCTTTTTGGTTCAGGATGGTATCAATGGCAATGGCTGTTTTCCCCGTTTGACGGTCGCCGATAATCAGCTCCCGTTGCCCACGACCAATCGGGGTCATCGCATCAATAGCCGTAATCCCAGTTAATAGAGGTTCATGAACCGATTTCCGTTGAATAATCCCAGGGGCTTTCTTTTCAACAGGGCGATATTTTTTACTTTCAATAGGGCCTTTTCCATCCAGAGGTTCCCCAAGCGGATTGACCACCCGGCCAATTAAGTCGTCTCCAACAGGCACTGATGCAATACGGCCAGTTGTTTTAACGATTTGACCTTCTTGAATATGCTCATATTCACCTAAAATAACCGCACCAACATTGTCTTCCTCAAGGTTTAAGACCATGCCCATGGTGTTGTGGCCATCTTCAAACTGAATCAATTCTCCGGCCATGGCATTACGCAGACCATAGATCCTGGCAATCCCATCTCCAACTTCCATTACAGTACCTACATCACTAATTGAGGTCTTGGCCTCATACTGTATGAGCTTGTTCTTGATAATCGAACTGATTTCTTCAGCTTGAAGTATACTCATTTGCTTTATCCTACCTGTCTTCGTAACGTTTCAAGTTTGCCATAGTAGCTACCATCAATAATTTTGTCACCGACCCGAACAATTGCACCGGCAATAATGGCGGGATCAACGGTAACATTTAATTCTACCTGCTGGTAACCAAAAAGTGTTTCAAGGGTTGAGCGGAGCTTACGTTCCAAATCATCACTAATACTCACGGGTACTGTCACTTCGGCCTTTGCAATTCCCTCACGCAAGTTGAAAAGCTCAATATAGCAATTCAAGATTTCAGGAAGCAGTGCAATTCTGTCATTCTCAACCAAAAGCTGTAAGAGGTTTCCCACCATGGGGGAGGTGCCTTTTTTAAATTGTTTTTCCACCACACCTTGCTTTTCAGAAACTGGAATCGCTGGATTCCCAAAAAATTGCTTCAACTCAGGCACATCGAGGTATAAGCTCTGCAACAGATGAACATCTTTCGAGACAGCTTTGAGTTCACTCTGTTCAATAGCAGCATCCATCAAGGCTTTTGCATATTTAAACGCAATTTTTTGCGATTCTAACTGATCCATTAATGTTTCACCTCTTGGGCATACAGGTCGGGTAATAAGGTCACAAAGGATTCAATGGAGCGGTGTTTATCTTCTTCCGTCAAGGTGGTTTCAAGCAATTGCTTTGCAGAATAGATGGCCTCTTGCATTAAACGATGTTCCAGATCCCTTGCAATGGTTTTTTCTTCGAGTGCGATACGCTTTTGCGCATTTTCCAGAATTTTTTTGGCCTCTTCTTCTGCATTTTTCACAAGAGACTGCCCCACCAACTCAGCCGTGTGGTGAGCATCCTGGATGATTGAATCCACTTCTTGCACAAGCTGAGCAGTTCGTTTTTCAATCTCTTCCAAATCAGTTAAAGCCTTGGCCCGTTTCTCTTCAGCATCCTTAAGTTCTTGAATCACCTTAAGTTGACTGTTATCTAAATATGACAACAAATTGTAGCGGCAAAATATCCAGACCAAGAACGCTGCAGCAATCAAAAAATTCAAGACATTGGAGTGAACCAGGGTTTGCCACCAATTTTGATTTTCTGCAGCTTGCTCCTGGAGCAAGAAGAAAACGGGTTGAACGAGATGCGTCACAGACTTGAGAGACTCCTATAGGTTATTAAACAGAGGCAGATGAGGCAGAGGCCCCAGCTGCCGACGTTTGACGTTCTGATAGTTTTTCAATAATGGTTTCCACCAATGCTTCCCGGTGAGACTGAAGTTCTTGGTAAACGTTCTCCCGGTTTTCTTTCAATTGCTTGGTTTGGTGCTCTAAGGAGTCCAAAGCATCTTTTCTGGCATTCCCCAGATGGGCTCCTGCCTGATCTTTCGCCCAGTCACGCTTCTCCTGAATGAGTTGCTGCGCTTTGCGACGAGCCTCAGAAATCTGCTGTTGATACTCTTGAGAAAGGATGGCCGTTTTATCAGCAACATCCTTTACCGCTTGATGGCTTGTATCAATGGTTTGCTTTCGTTCTTGTTTGATTTTCATGATGGGCTTAAAGAATAAGCCATTCATGAAGACCATAAAAACGAAAAAGCTCAAGAAAATTACAAGAAAAGTTCCGTCAATTGACAGCATCTGTGTTGACCTTCTCTTTGATAAACGTCTTGGGACTTAGAATTGTTTACTATATAGCATAAAGAAGGTAACAAATCCAAATAAGCCAAGTAACTCAACAATACCAATGGTGATAAAGTAGTATGGGGTTAAACTTCCTTGTACTTCGGGTTGACGTGCAACACTATTAAAATAGGCAGCGGTCATCAAACCAATCCCAATCCCTGGTCCAACACTGGCAAGTCCTACGGCAAAAGGTCCTGCTAATAGTGCAGCTGCTTGTGGTTCCATGTTTTTTGCTCTCCTTTCATCTATCCCTACACGGGCTTATATAAAATAAACTTAAACTTAATGGTCTTCTGCGGATAATACGGAAATATAAACTGAACTTAGAATGGCGAAGATATAGGCTTGAACCACGGCCACGAAAATCTCTAAAAAGATGACCGCTACTGGTAACACATACGGCATAATGGTTAAGGCTATCCCCGAAAGGATTTCACCCACCAGAATATTGGCATAAAGCCGGATCATTAATGAAAAGGGCCGTGTAAAATCTTCCATAATATTAATGGGCAAGAATAAAGGATTGGGTTTGAAATAATGCAGGAAGTAGCGTATCCCTTTTCGGCGAAGACCAATAAAGAAATACACCACCAACGTAAAAACAGCTAAAGCTGCAGGCGTATTAAAATCGCCCGTTGGCGCAACCAATTCGCCACGGGTGTAATGCCCGATAATCTGCAAGAAGCGCAGGGGCATTTGACCAATTAAATTGGCCGTGAGAATAAAAATAAAGAGGGAGCCAACATAGGCCAAAAAGGCGTCTCCCCGTTCACCTGCAGTTTGCATGGTGATACTACGGCAAAAATCGTACATCGTCTCGCCAAATATCTGCAGTTTACCGGGATGTGTTTGCAAACTTTTTCGAATAAAAAAGGCCACAATAACGAGCAATGCCATGGTAACCCAGGCCATAATGACTGTATCCATATTGACATGGTTAAACGGAGCGGGTATACCGCTTAAATTTATAATCCAATGATGTCCAACTTCGTTTGCCACAGTTATTCTTTTATCTCTACGCTATACCGTATAAACTCTAGGACTAGGACAATCTTGTAACTTAAAAATCCACAAAAGGCAACACCTATTTCTAATAGCCTAAACTGCCCTATCCAAACGATGAGAAAACTCACAATTGCCATTCGAATCATTGAAATAATGATGGTGAATACTCGTTTCGGAGATTCAACGCTTAAAAAAAGACTAAACAGATATGCATATCCCAATAAAGCCCCTAGTACGTAGGGTCGGACCACTTTTGGGTATACAATTAGCAGAATTCCTGTTACAAGGGCGCTCCAAATCAACGTATTTCGTATTAAGCGAGTCTTTAATTCAGGATATTGCACCGCTTTTTGGGATAATTTCAGCATCAAGAAGATTGATCCTTATTTTCTTTTTCTTGGGATTTGGCATCTCGCCTTGCTTGATCAGAAAGTGCCCTTTTATAGAGGCTACCAATGCCTAAAACAATACCACAAATCAATCCAAACAGAGAAAACCAAGGCCCTTTTCCAGTTCTTTCATCCAGTAAATGCCCCAAATAGAACCCCAATAACATGGGCAATAGGAGTTGAAGCGCATAATCCATGGGAAAACTTTTTCCTTTTCTCTTGGGAGCCAACTTTGGATATGATAAAAGAAAGACATCATAGAATCATGGAGAGAATGTAAAAATGGCCAAAGAATGCAGTTTTGACGTTGTTTCCGAGTTTGATGCACAAGAGATGGTAAACGCAGTGGATCAAACCCGCCGGGAAATCCAAAGTCGCTTTGATTTAAAAGACTCTGGCAGTGCCATTGACTTTGAAAACAATAATACGGAAATCGTGGTGACCACCACAGATGATACCCGCCTGCGAAACATTTTGGATATTTTAGAAAGCAAAATGTCAAAACGGGGTTTAAACATGCGGATTTTAGATCCTCAGGCCATTGAAAATGCCTTGGGGGGAAATGTACGCCAAAAAGTAAAGCTTAAACGTGGCATTGATAAGGATCTCGCAAAAAAAATTGTGGGTTTTATCAAAGGTATGAAAACCAAGGTCCAGCCTAGCATCCAAGGCGATCAGGTAAGAGTTGTGGGTAAAGATAAAGACGAACTTCAAGACGTGATTCAACAGCTCCGCTCCGAATCTGAGGCCTGGAATACCCCCCTACAATTCACAAATTATCGTTAAACCGAGGATTGTTCACGTTGAATGAGTGGAATAAATACCATCCGCTCTGTAACCGATTCCCCTCCCGATATCCCTGAAACGTCTGTAAGGCACATGCTTTTTTACACGCTATATAACTTTATTTTAATCTTAGCCATTTTGCTACTTTCCCCATTATGGCTCCTGTGGATGGTGTTTGTCCCTAAAATCAGGGTAGGATTTGGGGAAAAGCTGGGGTTATTATCTTCCCCTTTTCAAGAACAACTGAAACAAACCCCGCAACAAAATCGCATCTGGATTCATACGGTTTCTGTGGGCGAGCTCAATGCTGCAAAGCCTTTGATTCAAGCTCTTCTCCATAAACATTATCCTGTGATGCTTTCAACCACCACAGCAACTGGCAATGAACTGGCCCATAAAACCTTTCCAGATCTTCCAATTTTGTTCTTCCCCTTTGATCTGCCCTGGATCATCGCTAAGATTCTAAAAGCCCTCCAGCCTAGTGTTATTGTCATCCTCGAAACTGAAATCTGGCCCAATCTCTTGTTTCAAGCCACTCAACAAAAAACGCCGGTTCTTTTGTTTAACGGACGCCTATCAAAAGGGTCCTTTGCAGGCTATTCCCGGTTTAAGCCTTTTTTCAAATGGGTATTGAACCATTTTACAAAGCTGATGATGCAATCTCACCTGGATGCCAAACGCATGATTGAGCTGGGGGTAAATGAATCTAAAGTGGCTGTTGGCGGGAACCTTAAGTTTGACTTGGCTTCGCCGGAAGAAACGCCTTTGCTAGCAGAGTTAAAACAACTGTTTCAATTTCCCAAAAATGCTCCTGTGATTGCATTTGCCAGTACCCATAAAGGAGAAGAAGAACTATTTATAGAATTGTTCCAAGCCCTACGTTTGGATTTTCCTGACCTAAAAGCCATCCTGGCCCCACGACATCCTGAACGAAACAAAGGTGTTTCAGCGATGCTCACAGGGCAAGGGCTTCACTTCCTCCCTCGCAGTCAAATCACCCAGGATTTTCCATGTCCCAAGGAAGCCAACATCATCTTACTGGATACCATTGGCGAGTTAAATACCATTTTCAGCCTAAGTACACTCGCATGTATGGGCGGTACTTTTGTAGATTGGGGTGGCCACAACCCATTAGAGCCCATAAATGCCTCCATTCCAGTGGTTTTTGGACCTTCCATGGAAAACTTCAAAGAAATAACCGAGCGCGTCTTAGAAGCCCATGCGGGGTTTCAAGTGCAAACCCTTGCAGAAGCAGAGCAAGTTATTCGAGAACTCCTGACCCGACCAGAAGATTATGATCACATTGTTCGAAACGGCCAAAAACTAATGACTGAAAACCGAGGCGTGACGGAAACCGTGGTCAGTTGTATTCAAGAGGTATTAAGAGAGAATCCACTGGCAGGAGTTTCTCACGGCTGATTCAAAGAAAAAAGCAGACGATAGGCGTCTGCTGGATCCTCGTGGTGTGTGTGGGCTCTTCTCCCACAGGCTCTCTTCTTTCCTGATATTTCCTCTTTCTCCTTCTCTCTCCGTTATGCTGATTGTGATGAAACGCCCTGGTAGATACCACCGATATTACCATTGGCGTCGGTCACAATAAATCTTTCTACATTGCGGGTAATGAGTTGCTGGCCATTGATGGAAACACTGAAGACGCCATTTCCCAAATTGGTAAAGTTGGATGTGAAGTCTTGGGAGGGATCACCATTGACGGTGAGCACCATCGTATCACTACCAGCACCCATATCCACATATGCAGGGCGACTGGCCTGGGTGGTTGGCTGTGTGAAATCATAAAATGCCATATCATCACCAGCACCCGTAG
>JANWIO010000086.1 GCA_025449835.1 Vampirovibrionales bacterium | reverse complement strand
ATATTCGCAAAATCATATTAACTCAATCAAAACGAGCCAATATTGGTCATATCGGTTCTGCCCTAAGTATTGCTGATATTATTGCGGTCTTTTATCGTGACATTTTAAGGGTTAATTCACAGAAAGATCCTCAACGAGACCGTTTTATTCTATCAAAAGGGCATGCAGCCCTTGCCCTATATGGTGCACTCTTCTTAAAAGGTATTTTAAGCGAAACAGATCTGAATTCGTTTTGTTCAGATGGGGGCTTGTTAGCAGTCCACCCAGAATACACAACCCCTGGTATTGATTTTTCAACAGGTTCTCTTGGACAAGGGCTTTCTATGGCTTCTGGTGCTGCCCTTGCTGCTCTATTGCAACAATCATCACGGAAAGTTTATGTCCTTATGAGTGATGCAGAGTGCAATGAAGGTGCTGTTTGGGAAGCGATTATGTTTGCAGCCCATCATCAACTTTCTAACCTAACAGTGGTTATCGATGTTAATGGTCAGCAAGCCCTAGGGTATACAAAGGATGTCATTAACCTATCCCCGTTAGAGGATAGGTGGGGCGCATTCGGATGGGATGTTCATACCGCTAATGGCCATGATGAAGAGCAGCTTAGAGAAATTCTTTTATCATTAGATTATCAGCAAGGGCCACCCCATGTCATCATGGCCCAGACCACCTTTGGGAAAGGTGTTTCATTTATGCAAAATAAAATTGAGTGGCATTACTCGCCAATGTCTGATCTACAATTTGCCCAAGCAATGGCGGAAATTGAGGATCAACGATGAGAATTGCTTTTGCCCAAACACTGGCCAATTTAGCCAATAAAGATCCAAGAATATTTTTGTTAACTGGGGATTTGGGTTATTTAGCTCTGGATGCTTATATTGAACGTCACCCAAAGCGATTCTTAAATGTTGGTGTCGCAGAACAAAACATGGTAGGAATTGCCACAGGAATGGCAGAGGCCGGGTTTATTCCTTTTATCTATTCTATTGTTCCGTTTGCAACCTTAAGGGGTTATGAATTTATCAGGAATGGCCCCATTTTGCATCAACTACCCGTCAGGATCATTGGTGTTGGTGGTGGTGTTGAATATGGGTTTAACGGTGTAACCCATCATGGACTAGAAGATGTTGCCGTCATGAGGAGCCAGCCCTCTCTAACAGTGATTACTCCTGCCGATGGGAAACAAACAGAGACGGCCCTTCTCAAAACATGGGATTTACCGGGGCCAGTTTATTATCGTCTGGGAAAAAACGATAAGGTGAGTATTGACGGACTAGAAGGTCGATTTAAACTTGGTCAAGCCCATTTGATTCGCTCAGGGCAGGATGCATTACTAATTAGCATGGGGGCTATTACAACCGAGGCCGTTAAAGCGGCTTCACTTCTTGAAACAAAAGGAGTTTCAGCGTCAATTTTGGTTGTTTCTTCTATCAACCCTCCCCCATTAATGGATTTGGAAATATTATTACCCCAGTTCTCTCACGTTTTTTCATTAGAAAGCCATTACACACAGGGTGGGCTCAGCTCTTTAGTTTCAGAAGTCATTGCAAGGAACGGCTTTTCCTGCCGTCTTGTCTCCTGTGGCGTTGACAGGTTTCCGCATAATCTCTCAGGGAGCCAACAGTATCTTGAAAAACACTTTAAAATTTCAGGAGAAACATTTGCCCAAACTGTTATAGACACCCTAAGAAATATACAGCCAGAGCCTGAAAGAGCTCCCATAGGGGTTTAACCTGATGCTTTGCTTGCAATATATTAATTTGTATGGAAAACGTCTCACAAAAATGGTGATGACCCATGCATCATAAAAAATTGAGCGCTATTATTGCCTGTTATAAAGATGAATTGGCAATTCCCATTATGTATGAACGGCTCAAAGCCGTTTTTCAGAAAATTGACGTGGAGTATGAAATTATCTTTGTTAACGACTGCAGTCCCGATCATTCAGCAGAGGTGTTGGCACAGTTAGCGAAACAAGATAAACAAGTCGTTGTGATTACCCATACCCGAAATTTTGGGTCTCAAAATGCGTTTAGCAGTGGGATGAAAGTAGCATCAGGTGATGCTGTCATCTTGTTGGATGGAGACCTCCAGGATCCACCCGAAGTGATTGAAGATTTTTATTTTAAATGGCTCGAAGGATTTGACGTTGTTTACGGAGCGCGCATTAAACGGGAAGCATCTTTATTCCTACAAATCGCTTACAAGGCTTTTTACAGAATTTTTCGAGCCAGCTCCTATATTAATATCCCCTTGGATGCAGGCGATTTTTCTTTAATGGATAGGCGTGTTGTTGAGGCACTTAACAGCCTGCCTGAAAATAATCGTTTTATTCGTGGTTTAAGAGCCTGGGTGGGATTTAAGCAAATTGCGGTTCCCTATGTTCGTCCAGAGCGATTATTTGGCCAGACAACCAATAATTTGCTGTCTAATTTGGCATGGGCACGCAAAGCGATTTTCTCTTTCTCGTATCTTCCCATGGATATTATTACCGTTTTAGCGTTGGTTTGTGTGATTGCATCTGCAATTGCGATTATACTTCAGGTGATTATCCGAATTATTGACCCACAGTTGGTTCCCAGTGGATTTACAACGATTATTATCTTGATTTTATTTATGGGCGGGATTCAAATGCTATGCCTCAGCATTATTGGTTCCTACCTAACGCATATTTATGATGAATGTAAGCACCGACCACAGTACATTGTGGACAGTATTTTAAATCATCCAAGACCACTCAGCGCAGAAAATGAATCTTCAATTATTCGGCAGAGGACTAATGCAATGGAGATTGGTAGAGAATGACGGTGTCCCTTTCTGAAAAAACAATAGATGAGAAAGTAACATTTGTTCCTTCTCCATGCGCCATTTGCGAAACATTTGAGCAAGCCACTGAAATTTATCCGGCGAACTTTACGGCTAATGACTTTAACACTGCCATATTTTCGGCGCGGAGGTTACCCGATCGGATTCATTATCGTATTGTTAAATGCAATCAGTGTGGATTAATCCGATCAACACCATTGGTTTCCACTCAATTACTGGAGTCTTTGTATACTGATAGCCATTTTGACTACAACGAAGAGGTTGATTCTATTACCGAGACTTATGGCCGTTATTTATCGCAATTGGAACGTTATGGTGTTCTAAAAGGGACCTTACTTGAAATTGGTTGTGGCAATGGATTTTCCTTAGAAGAAGCACTTCGGCAAGGCTATAGAGAAGTTTATGGGGTTGAGCCCAGTGTGGAAGCAATTGATAAAGCATCTCCCCATATTCGCCCTTTTATTACTCCAGCCCTCATGCAAGCAGGTCTTTTTCCCGAAGCTTCCTTTGATGTTATTTGCCTGTTTCAAGTATTAGATCATATTCCCAATCCCAATGACGTGCTTGCAGAGTGCCACAAAATTCTAAAGCCAGGTGGTTTTATTTTGTGTTTAAACCACAATATTAACGCCATTTCTGCGAAAATTCTTCGTGAACGAAGCCCCATTGTAGATATTGAGCATACTTATTTGTACAGCCCCACAACAATTAAGCGGCTTTTTAAAAAACATCGCTTTATTCCCAAATGTATCAAACCCGTTTGGAATAGCTACTCACTGCACTACTTAATCTGGCTTCTGCCCTTACCAACAAGCATTAAACGCCTATTTTTATGGGGAGCCAAATGTCCCGGTATCAAACGCATACATCTTACAGTCCCGCTAGGGAACCTTTATATCATTGCCCAGAAGTTACCCTAAAAGGCATTTTTTAAATACAAGGAGTCCTTTATGCCCACACAAACCCAACCACCATCTGTGATTAACGTTTTTAATAAAGACGTTGAAAGCAATACGGGCTATTTATATACCCGGAGTAGTAAACTGAGCTGTAAACTCTCTACAGATAAAATTAAATCGGTGGTTATGGAAATTGCTGATTTTAAAAATAAATCGCTTTTAGATATGGCTTGTGGAGATGGCTTTTACACGATTTATTATTGGGATCAGATCCACCCAAAAGCAGTCACTGGTTTCGATCTAGCAGATCAAGCTATTGCACAGGCAAACGAGGCAAAGGGAAACCGTCCCATTCATTTTGAAGTGGGTAATGCAGAACAGTTACAATACCCCGATAACAGTTTTGATATTGTCTTAATTCAAGGAATTTTGCATCACCTCAATTACCCATTTAAAGCCATTCAAGAAGCCTTTCGGGTGGCTCCTGAGATTGTTATTTTAGAACCCAACGGTAATAATCCGGGTCTTAAAATGGTTGAAAAGCTCTCTCCCTACCACCGAGAACATCAGGAAAAATCCTACTCTTCTCGGCAACTCCGACAATGGATTCACGAGGCAGGTGGTCAGATCATTGAAGACAGGGTCGCGGGGCTTGTCCCTCACTTTTCACCCGATTGGTTTGCCCGCTTAAGCAAGGCTTTGGAACCCGTTGTCGAAAATACACCCGTTCTTAATGCAGTAGGATCAGCCTATTATGTCATTCACGCAAAACGGTCCTAATTCTAAACGGGTTATTTTAACGGGTGCAACAGGATTTGTTGGTGCAAACCTTTTGAGACGCCTGCTCCTGCAGGGGCACCAAGTTCATGTTTTAGTTCGGCCCAATTATCACCCTTGGCGTATTGCCGATTTAAGGGATGACTTTCTGCTTCATGAAATCCATTTGGAAGATGCTAACTCTATTCATAATCTTATTCAAAAAATTCAACCCGACTGGATATTCCACTTAGCGGCTCATGGCGCCTATTCCTGGCAAACGAATCCGCAAGAAATTTTTCAAACGAACTTTTTAAGTACTGTAAATTTAATCCAAGCCTGTTTGTTAACAGGTTTTGAAGGATTTATTCATACCGGCTCCTCGTCAGAGTATGGATTTAAGAGCCACCCAGCTTCGGAAACTGACTTTTTGGAACCGAACAGTGACTATGCTGTAGCAAAAGCAGCAGCAACCCAATATAGCCAATTTATTGCAAAACATCACAAAGTCAATTTATCGACGCTCCGCTTGTATTCCGTTTATGGCCCTTTTGAAGACCCGCAGCGATTGTTTCCGGCCTTAATATTAAAAGGTCTTCAGGGAGAATACCCGCCGTTGGCAAATCCTCAAATTGCCCGGGATTTTATTTATATTGATGATGTGATTGATGCCTATCTATTGGCAATTACGCACCCTCAAGGTGGAGAGATTTATAATGTCGGCTCCGGTATTCAAACAACGCTTCAAGATGTTGTTCATGTGGTTCGTGAAACCTTCCAAATTACCAAGGAACCTTGTTGGGGCACCATGGAAAATCGAAAATGGGACACAACGGTCTGGGTGGCCCAAAATGAAAAGATAAAAACCACACTTGGCTGGACTCCTCAAATATCCCTGAGAGAAGGGATTGAAAGAATGGCCAATTGGTTTACAGATTGCCCAGAGCAAATCCAACAATACGGCTCACTACGTAATAGCAACTTAAATCCAGTTTAAATTTTTAAAGAGCGCTTTTACCATTCGGTCTTATGACTTTTCAATCCAGATGCATTGTGTTACGTTTAAATCGTTTCAATCTTTTTGTGGCAAGCGTTGCTTTCTCTTAGTAGAAACGGGCAGTAGAAGAGGCACATCCGATGATAGATATTGTTTTAAAACTTATGTTAATTTATGCCTTTCTCTTTTTTACAGGATACGGCCTTCATTTATTTTTAACGCCTCCCTTTTTAAATAAAAAATATCTCACATTTCTTCTTGTCCCATCGCTAGGCTATGCTCAAATGGCAATCCTCAGCTTGTATGGCCTTGCATTAGCGATTCACTTAGAAACAATTGTTCAAGTTTCAATTGGATTGAGTATTGCGACCCTTGTTATTTTTATACTATTACAACGATATTTTTTAAAAAATACGGTCAAAAACCAGAATACAAGCTGCCAGAGCTATTGTCACACAATTCTTCAGAAATCAATATTTCCTCTCCCCTTACGGCATGTCAAAGCTTACATAAAATTAATATGGTCCAAAGTACTCATCTTTTTGTTACTTTTGCTCATTATTTTATCGCCCGTTATTAAAGCGGGTTTTCCAACAACGCCTTACCGCCATGGAATTGATGTTCTGGGATATTCACAATCTGCCGAGTATTTATTTGAAGGCCATACGGTTAGACAATTAAAACATACCGTTAGAAATCTTCTGAACGACTCCAATCTCTATCGAGCTCGAAAAAACATTTATAAAACAATGAGTTACAACACAATTATTAACTTTGAGTTTTTCCTGTTTGATCATCGCTGGGGGTTCCCCGCCATTACAGCTGAGCTTACGAAAGTTGTTAAAGCCTCCCATGTGTTTAACATTGTTTTTCTGCTTCTCATATTCAATTATGCACTTCTCATTGGGCTTTCTTACTTTTTGATGCGTCAGCTCCTAAAAATTCCTGGCTATATTGCTTTTTGGGCAAGTGTTGCTCTGGCATTAAACTGCAATTTATTAAATTTAACGTACGAAGGACAATACGCAGAAATCTTTATTGAGCCTTACTTTATTCTTCTACTGATCATCTTTTTGATTTTTAAACGCTACACTGAAGAAGATGCTTTTAAACACAAGTTAAATCTTTTTCGATCACCCAAGTTATTGCAAACCATCCTATTTGCATCTGTTATTTTAGCAGCCTTTTATGTTATTTATAGCTGGGCAATTTTTACAATTTTGTTATTTATTGGACTCATTTTTATTGTTGATTTTGTTCTCACAAAAAAGTTTAATCTCAGATTATTTTATTTAACAGGGGTTACCGGTGTTTTTGGGTTGATATGGATCTGCCCATTTGCCCTTAAATGGTTTATAAATATGCTCAGTATTATCCCAAATCTAAAAGCCGCGGGATTTCCACAACCGCACTGGGCATCTTTTCTTGAAATTTTAGGTATCTTTGACATTTACTCCCATTTAAGGGTGGCAGAATATACGATACAGTCCCGCTCAATATGGTGGTCTGCAATTTTAATAATTGTTTCTACTTTATTTTTGATTTCAATTTTTCGATATTTATGGAAAGAAAAAAGGTCTGATATCGCCTTTTGGGTTACTCCGTTGCTTTTTATTTTCCTTATTTTTCTGAAAACGATGTATTTTGAAAAAACATTTAATTATCAATACATGAAAGTCTACACCATGTGCCTACCCTTTGTTTTTGGGTTGTCAACGGCCGTTCTTTATTTTCGAATCTTTCCAAAGAACAAATATAGTCAATTCTTCAAAGTTTTTCTATTACTGGCTGTGATGTTTAATGGCATTGCCTACTTGAATCAATACATGGAGCAGGGCTCCTACATCACAAAATCAATGATAGATTTACATCAAAAAAACGTTACGGATGCTTTGGATGATGGGGTTGTGTATACACTAAATACGGCTGGATTATCCAGTAATATGATGGCTGCAGTTATCCCGATGAACTGGCTGAACTACTCTTTTGCTCCTCAACAAGGCCCTCAATATTTTGGGAAAACGGTTTATTTAATTTATGATAAAACCCAAGTCCCATGTGGAAATTGTATTATCGCCAGAAACCCCAATGGGATTCTTTATGAAAATCCACAATATATTATTGTAAATACGCATCGTCATCTTGAACAAGTCTGCTCTCATTTTCCCTGCCCGGCGTTGCAAGATCTCTATTATCATACTTTAACAGGTCCTTGATCTGTTTATTTTATAATTCCTTAAAAGATGAAATAGATTCGACAATCAGGGCTTGTATTAATAACGGCATTCCTCAACATCTTATTCTTGGTTGATTCACGCCACTCCTAAAGTTGAGTGTTTCTCTACCCGGTGAGGCCTTTGGTCTCCGTCAGAGTTACGTTTTTAACAAAAAGGCATTGTATAGAAAAACATCTTACTTTTGACCCTTTAAATGAAGAAATATAAAAAGTTGAGCAGTTGGGCAATTGATGACATTGAGGGACTTTAATGGGAATATAATACCCAATTGTTCAGATCAATGTTCTACCCTAGGAAAAGGAGTTTCTCAATGATTTCTGTTACTGGGTTTCGTATTACCCGCTTTGGTTCTGAGGTTTCACCGGAAAAACCGGCAAAGGACGCTCAGCCCTTACGCCCTGAAGGACAAAATACACAAAAATTTGACGCAGACCTATATGAGAGATTGCGCATTGCCGATGAGATGATTCGTCAAGCGCAAATCCCTGGTCGTCAGGGTGCCTTTGCACGGGCCATGGGCTGGAAAGGAAAGCAAAGTATAAACGGGTAAAAAGCACGCCCAATTCTTTTATTTGGGAAAGGCATAATGGATATGACGACTTACCCTTGACGGTATCTGTACGGGAGGGCGTATCGAAATCCTTGTTGCCGCTTCTTTTCTTCTTGTAAAGAAGAGCTGCTCAATCAGAATGAATACGGCTATGAGTCTCGTTTTTCACTGCACCAATGCCTAAAACAAGTGTGCTATCGTAAAAAGATTCTTCAGGATTACTATATCACACCGAAACTGTAAAATTTTTATCAAGTCGGCACGGTAACACGGATAACCAGAACTTTAGAAACGTTTGCTCAGATGAAAGGGCCTTCTGAAAATCAGAAAGCCCTTCAAAAATTGGATATCGACTTTTGACGGTTTATTTTTTTTCTGTGGGGAAGGCTTCATCCACAGGATTGCCACCACTGGCACTGGTTGTTTCGGTTTTTTGAGTCGTTGTTTTACCAGTGTTTTCTTCTTCAGCCAATAATTGATCTAAGCTGGCGAGGGTTTCCTGAGCTTTTCGTTCTTTGCCCAGTTGTTTGGCACGCAATTCAGCCACTCTGGCTTCCTTACTTTTGTCGCCAGCGGCGGCCATTTTATTTTTCTCAAAATCCACTGCAATTTTTTTCATCAGTTCTGTCGCCCGTGAACCAAGACCGGAAGTAGCACCTTTTAATTCATCGAGATCCCTACGAGTTTCCGCAACTTCTTTATAAGCCTCTGATTGGCCCCATTGTTGTTCAGCTTGCTGAATTTCACGATCTTTTTCGGACATGCCTTCTTTTAAGGTTTCCAAAGTGTCTTGGGCTTCTTGTGCATTCAATTCTTTTTCTTTTAAAGATGCTTCATATGATTCTCGTTTTGCTTTTGCATCTTGATACTCTTGCATTTGCAACCGGGCATATTCAGCTGATTCGGTATACTCAGGCGCATCTGCTTTAAGTTCTTTTAAAGCCCGGCCGGCATCAACCGCTTCCCCTTTTTCTTTCAGTTCTGCTTGGGCAAGACCTTCCAATCCCTTTAAGCTAACGTTATACTCAGCAACAATGGTTCTTAATCTATCTGCAGCTTGATCGAATCTTTGCCTCATTTCAGCGCGTTCTGCTCTTAATGCAGGAATAGGATTCGCTTCCTCAGCCTGATCAACTTTGAAATGGAGTACGGCAAGAACATAATTAAAGGCTCGTTTAAAAAGTGAAAAAACACCACCGCCCCCTGTCCGTTTGTCTTGGCTGCCAAACCGGGGTGTACTGGGGTTCAATGAAGTGTTAGGTCTTCCTTGAAACATAGGGGCTTTTCCCAGTGTTACAGAGGGCTTCGCTTGAGAGAGTTTTGTGATTTCCATTGTTGTTGTGCTCCTTTCGTTTTGTTAACTCTAAAGGGGGAATACTTACGCTATGCGGCCATGGTCTGCTCCGGAGAAAAATCGACAGCAGGTGTATCGTCTTTCCAAGACACCGTCATTTTGCCGTTGGCTGGAGAAATATCGTTTCGGATTAAATCATGTAATTTATTAACAACAGGGGCATGAAGCCATTTATCAACACAACTTTCCAGCTCTCGAACACCGGTTTTGAGACTATAGCCATTTTTAAAACAGAGTTCTTTGACTTCCTCCTGCACTTCTATATCATATTGATCCCGTTCTTTGGCAGCGTTTTGAAGGGTTGTAATTTGATTTGCCAGAATTTGCCGTGCCGTTTTTTCAGTGAGGGTATTAAACATAATTTTCTTATTAATCCGACCCCGAACCTCATTGGGGAGTGATTTTTCCAGAACACCATCCACAATGGATTCAATTTCTTTTCTGTTTTTATTGGCTTTTACAGCCGCCACAATTTCATCCTGACCCAGATTCGATGTCATCAGGATCATGCAATCTTTAAAGATAGCTTTCTTCTTACCAGTTGCTTTAGCCATTTCCCCTTTATCCAAAATTTGCATCAGGGTTTTAAGCACCTTGGGATGGGCTTTTTCGATTTCATCTATAATAATAATTGGCGCCGGTGTCCCATATTTTGCGGTGTTGTCATTGGCTTCAATGACCTCGTCCACAAAAGAGGGCTCTTCAAAACCAGCATAGCCATGAGCAGAGCCGGTAAGTTTTTTCGCGTCCTGTGCATCCATAAACTCTGTCATGGTGCGATAAATGATAGGACGCTCTAAAACTTCAGCAATTTTTTCAGCCAAAAAGGTTTTTCCCACACCCGATGGACCGGTGAATAAAAAACGAACTTTTGGGCGGTTGGGCTTACTTTTATTCAATTTATACCCATCATAGGCCAAGGTAATCCCATTGATGACTTCCTGAATAGCTTCATCTTGGCCCAGAATATTTTTAGGCAATTCAGCCATGGCCACATCTAGTTTTAAAATTTCATCTTTGGTCATCCCGACCGGTTTATTGCTTTTTTTGCTTTCAGCAATAGCAGGGGCGCTTAAGAGCTTCTCAATGGCGTTTTTATCGAAACCACTGAGTTTAAATAGTTTTTCCAGTTGGGCACTGGGATCATTTTTCATTAACCACCGCCAAGTCAGAACCGGCGTAATGGTGGTTTGATTTTCGGAAGCGGCAAAGGTTTTTAAATTATTACTAAGTAATAAAAATTCTTCCCGACTCAGCTTCTCTTCTTGTACTTTAATACCTCTGTTTTGCCGAGCACGAGCTTCAAGCTTGGGCATGCACACATTATCTAACGCATAAGACAGCGCTGAACTGTTTGTCTCACACTGCTCACTCAGATATTTTGTAATATCCGGATGCATTAAAAGAAGCCCCATCAGCGAAATGGGCCAAGTTTCTTTTGCCGGATACGGCACCGGTATTTTAACAAAGCTTTTTAAATAAAATTTCACATCTTCTGTGGCTGGGATATCCTTTGCAGAAACTGTATTGGGAGCGGATTTTGAATCGACTTCTGGTGTACTGGCAGCATTTTTCTTGGCTTGTCCAAAGCAAACCTGGTCAGCAAATTGTTTGCCTTGAAAAGATATCCTGTTGGGTTGCTTCAACACAGGCCGAGGAGGGGCGGGCAAAAAGGATGAAAGAGTTGGTCCAATTCTCATAATTACGATTGCCCACCGACTGAAGCTGTCTCCACTTTCTGAGCTTTGAACGCTTTGGCTTCTCTTTCTTGTCGCAGTTCTTCCATGCGAGCCTTAAATTTTTCAAGATTTTTACTTTTTCTGGCTTCTTCTTCTGCCAAATATGTTTCAATCCGTTGCTTTTTCAAGACCTCTTGAAGCTTGGGATCCACCTGAGATTCTCCACTTTCATCCTTCACTTCTTGGAGGGTTTTTAAGGTGACCGTGTGGTTTTTCTGAGCAATGGCTTCTTCAATTCGATTGCGATATTCCCGGAGCGGTAAAATACTGTCATCTAACACCCCTTGTGCTTGGCCAGCCATGTCTTCACTGTCTTCTAATTTTCGAGTTGCAAATTCAAAATCTTGCGTTTTCCCTGCTAATCTTTCATTAACCGCAATCAACTGATTCATGTAGTCAGCCTGCGTTTTGTCATCCTGGGCAGCCTGCTGTTTTTGTTGATTAATTTGCCGCATCTGGGTTTGTAATTGAGAGACTTCGCTTTGAATCTGATCAAACTGCGTTTTGGCAACCATTCGCCCAAACAACCGGTTACAATATGAAAGCATGGTCTTGGTGATTAAATTATCCACTCGGTGGAGTTCTTTTCTAAGAACCTCACCCTCAGAAGCTTCATTCTTTCCTTCTTTTTGGGGCAGGTTCTCTGTAAAGTCTTCCATTCTCAAAAACTCGCCCACTTGATAAGCAGATTCGACTTCATAATCCAGTTTTTGGTAAAAATCGAGGACCGGCGTTGGT
>JANWIO010000085.1 GCA_025449835.1 Vampirovibrionales bacterium | reverse complement strand
CCTATCTTGAATGCCTTGAAAGAGTGCTTCTTCGCCAGCAGATTCTGGCAAGCTTGCATTTTGTTGGAAAAAGGGTGAAATCTTGGGGGCCACTGCGTTATTGGTGTCTGTTTTACATAGGGCTTTGGGATCGAGTCCGCCTGCGATGGCTGCAGCGACAACGGCAAAAACATCACGCCCATGAAATGTTTCAGGGAGTTGGTATTGCGGATTATTGAGCCGAATTTGTTCAAATTTTTGCACTTTTTCTAAATCAATGGGGTAAAGCTCAAAAGGCTCCCCTTTATTTTTAAGCGATTGAATGAGAAGGCTTAATGAGCCATTGTTGGGTCCTACCATGACGCCATGATTCTCTGTGATGAGCACACTTCGATCATGGGTTGTGGAAACCTGCTTGCTGTTTCCATTACCCACACCGGGATCGATCACATGAACAAAAATATTTTTGTTTAACCGAGCGCCAGCAAGACGCTGCAAGGAAAGGGCTGCATAATCCACGTTTCCAAAGGGGATATCCGAGGAGGATTTAACCTCAATAGTGTGGGGTAATTTTGGCGCAATGCCGGTGAGAGTTTGGAAACCTTTTCTAAGGAATGAAGTAACTGTCGAGAATAAGCCATCAACATTGGATTTTGCCCATTGAAAGTCTTTGATCTGGTGACCTTTTGTTGATACAAACTTTAAAACATCTCGAAAGCGAGTTAAAGCTTCTGTATTGGAAGTTTCATCATTAAAGTCCGTTAATAAATAGACGCCATCATAAGATGATTCTTGTCTACCAAAACGAGGTGAAGGCGTGCTTTGTTTTTGAAGCAGACTGGGGATGGTTTGTGAATGTTTGGGTGTAATTTGTCGTGGTGAGGGGACAATTGTCTGATAATTTAAAACGGTAATCATAATGTTGTTCTCCATTGATAAATTGTAATTTTAAATAATGGTCAAAAATAAACCGCCGGGCTTTTATTCAGGAGACCGGCGGTTCAGTTTTAAATTAAAAAGCTTATTTAAAAATGAGCAACACAACCACCGGCCTCCATGGGCATCGAACGCATCATCATGGTGGCTGTGGCAATAACGATTGTTACGGGGTGATTCATTGAAAAATGTATACTCATTTTTTGTTGTTCGTTAGGGGCGAGGATTTTGCAAAGCTTATCAGCCACGACATCAAGTGTCAAGGCATTATTAATATTGTTATTATTTAATAAGCGCTGATTTGAATGGTTATGCGCTTTGCGTTTCCTTTGGTTTTTTATTGGAAAGATATTTTTGAATAGTGGTGGCAAAGCGACTTTCCAGAACCTTAAAGTTAGCCCGAACTTCTTTTTCAACCCGTTTTTTATCTATTTCGGGAATAAAAGAAGAACGCACACCATTTAGGGTAAGTTTTTTAATTTGATCCCAGGTTGTTACCAATCCGTGTTGCCATAGCTGCCCAAGTTGTTTGGTTAAAGTAATTTGAGACACCATGCGATTATCGGTGTTTAAATTCACATTTAACCCTGCTTCGAGCAAGGGTTTTATGGGGTGTTCAGCATAGCTATCCACTGCCCCAATTTGGACATTGCTCCATGGGCAAAGCTCCAATGGTGTTTGGTGTTTTGCAAAGTGCTTTTTGAGTAGCGGATCCAAAATCACTTGAATGCCATGCCCAATGCGATCTGCTCCGTAGGCAATCGCTTTTCGAATGGACTCCAGCCCACTGTTATTCTCAGAGACAGGCACTTCACCGGCATGGACGGTGAGTGAAAGCCCAATGGACTTTCCATAACGCTTAAAATACTGTAGCGTCTTTTTATGGGTATCAATGGCGTGCTTAATTTCATCACCTGCAATATCAAATCCCCGAATGAGGGAACCAGGCTTTTTGGCCATTTTAATGGCAAGTTTGGCATGGGTTAACGACTCTTCAGGGCTGCCTGCACGTTGCGCCAAGATGATGAGGGCTGTCTTCATGTTGTAATGTTTATACTTTTTTACCCAGGCCATCCCCTCTCGCATACCAGCTTCAATGGCTTCAATAATTTCTTCTGGGGGACCGCCCTTTTTTAAAACACTGGAACGTATTTCCAAAACCCGAACGTTCTCTTTAGCAGCCTCTTTTACAATCCCCATGGCTGCCCGCTTAAATTGCGAAGGGGTATAGACATGTTTGGGGACGCTATAATACGTGACCAAAATGTCTGTCAGATCTTTATAAGCCGGTTTAATTAATTTTAATTCTTCCTTGGCTTGTTCTGGCGTTAAGCCGTTTTCTTGCATAAACACAGCAATATCAGCCTTGCGAGCAGAGCCGGATAAATGCAAGTGTTGTTCTGTTTTAGGAACAAGCTGCAATAAGCGTTTTAAATCCTTGGGTAGCCGGGGTTTTAAATGCCCAGCAAAAAGTATGGTTCGAGGCACCACGATAAAACGTCCCCCTCTCTCTTCGATCCGTTAATACTGCATCGATGATTTTACGATAAAGACGGGTTCAGTCGAAGATAAAATTTGTTGACTTTAGCGAAATGCGCTTTGAAGGCGAAAAAAGAATACTTCAAACTTTTTTACATCTCAAATTTTCATGCGATTCAGGGGGAATTGATTTGAGAAGATAATTCGCAGAATTGGTTTTAAAATAACACTTCTGTTTTGGAGGCTTTTTGGCGTTTTACGCAGAGATTATCAAAGGCTTTGACAAGCTCGCCTTGGAGGAGTCTTCCTAAACGCACTCTCCGCTGTAAGGTTTTTAAGGCCAAGGCTTCTTGAAGGGCTTCAACCGTGATATGGCAAGCATCAAGTTGTGTATCCACAATAGCTTGGGTCACCATATCCGTCTTAAAGCGAGACTTTCCTGGGAACAAGGTCTCGATAAAAGACTCTGCTTGTTCAAACAGGCAGCTATATGTGGGATGAATAAATAATGGCGGGCGTTCTGTGGTTACCATGGCGAGGTCTTTTATCAATAAATAACTTTTGATTACTATTCTAATTCGAATAAAAACACAACATAAAAAATATGTCCCTAAAAAAGGGCAAAAAGTTACAAAACTTTAAGAAATTGTTCGAAAAATTATTGAACAGAAGAGGTTTCCAGGCTTTCTTGCCATGTTTTTAGAACCGCTTGCCGTTGTTCCATATCGGTGTAATGAGAACAGGCCTCACTTACCACGGTAACGGCATCGGTTTCAAACTGGAGTTCCTTCCCCAACTTGCCTTGTAAGCAAAATCCATTGTTTTCAGCAAGGCCGTATTCGTTGCCAGCCGTGGGACGGTAAAAATAGGCACAACTGCCACAGGAAACAATGGTAAACCCTTTGGCTTTTAATTTGGTTTGCAGCTCATAGTAAGCCTGGTCAATAATATGGAATTTTTGGGTGGTAAATGAGAGGCTTTTATATTCAAACACCAAGAAATAATTCGGCAAATTCAGCTCATCAAATTCTGTATAGATACGAATAGTGGCATTGACCGAATTTTTACCATTGGAGATAGGGAGCATCACTTTTGCAGTTTCCGAAATGGAGGACGGGTCCTCTGATTGCTCTTGTAGCCGATCTTCATAGATGGTCGCAAAATTAGGCGGCGCCGTGGAGGTCACCCATTCAGAATCAGTACTCTGAGGAATACGGTTTTCAGAAGGGTAAAGATCTCCATCGCGAAAAACCATCTTCGGTTTATCAGAGACCATACTTTGGGGTGTGGTCAGAACTGTTTTGGGTGGTTGGCTTTCGTCAAAGCGTTTTCCAATCCGTTCTTGCTTGGGTTTATAGCCTACCTGAAAGATATTTTCAACGAGAGCCATCAGGAGATAAAACGGCAGGAACAACAGGCCGATGCCATAAACAAAAGGAGTAACAAAAATGGATACAATAATGTCTTTAAGGCGACAACGGGAAACCGCCAGTGCAAAAAGCTGGGTCAGTATAAAGATACCTGTAAAAAGCGCCAGGTAAGAAGCTGTTTTGAGTGTGAAAGGACTGGCAAGGAAAAATAATGTTGCGAGAAGTCCAATAAAGCCAATAACCATGTTCGGCGGCTTAATGATGGACCATGCCTGCTCAAACAAATTAAAATCAAAGTGGGTAAGGCCTTTAAGGATTAGCGCAGGGCCGTATTGTAGGAACAGTCTGATTCTGTTGAAAATGCTATGGGCAATCTCTTTGAGAAGCACTTGGAAATTGATTCGATCTTCTTTATAAACAACCACATTGGGTGCCCAATGGATACGGTAGCCATTTAAGTTTAAGAAAGCGGTGTATTCTTGATTATCAATATCGTTTCCTTGCCGGAAAGGAAGCATTTCCAAAACTTCTTGGCGGATCACACAACCTGAATTTAACAATTTACAGGATAATCCCATATGAAATCGTCCCGCATTTTCAATACGGTTGATAAGACGGTTAGACAGTGCAATCATCTGGGCAACAGGACCGCTGGGTGGTCGTTTTAATGCAACATAACCTTGCATCGCAAAGGCATCTAATGATCGCGTGGTGACATTTCTAAGAAAGTCAGGTCGAACAATGTCATTGGCATCTAAAAAGACAAACAGCTTTGAGGGGCCGCCAGCAGCTAATAGCCGTTCAATAAGCCATGAAAGAACTTCTCCACGTTTGGCATGTTTTTTTGTGGGATATGTCCATATTTTGACATTACCAGGTAAATCATCTGCGCTGGGTAAACCAAAAATGGTTTCTTCTGTTGCGGCAATATGCGTATCGATTCGGTTGGGGGGGTAATCTTGGTTGGTTATGGCTTGCAGTAAATCATGTAAAGCTCCGACTTTGCGGGCATCCAGAAATGGAATCAAAATGGCAATTTGAAAATCGGTGCCGCTTTTATAAATATGCTTGATCAGATCTTGTTTTCGCCCCATCTCCGCAGAGAATAAGAGAAAAATAGCTCTTACTAGAATAAGGCTTCCGAGTATAACCACGAACAGATTTAGTATGGACATCAGTTTTTGTACAATCCCCTTTATTTAGAACGGTTATTTTTATTTTACGTTACTTTAAAGTGGTTTGGCTACCTTCGCCCTTACCAAGGTAAAGTTTTGCTACATCCGTTAGTTCAGAAGAGGGGGCAAGCTGAACAAATGTTTGAAACGCATTACGAGAGGCTGTTTTATAACCATTTGCCTTATACAATAGGCCCAAGAGATACCATGCTTGAACGTCATTGTGGTTATTTTGTGTTGCTTGGTGAAGTTGTGCAATGGCAGACTGGATCTCCCCTTCTTTTCCATAGGCTCTCACCAGGTTTTCGTAGTACAGGCTAAAATTGGGATTGAGTTTAATGGCCTGTTGAAAGGAAACAATGGCTCTTGGAAATTCTCGGGCTTCTAGATAAGCACTTCCCAGATCATTGTATAAAGAGGAGGTCATGGCTGTTTCTGGTTTTAGGCGAATAGCTATTTGAAATTCTCTAATGGCTGCGCCATATTGCCCCACGGACATCCACATTTCTCCTTGATGAAAATGGTAAATGGCGTTGTCGTCCATTTGATAATAATCGTTATCAGCGGCAAACGCTTGCATTGAAAAATGGCAGGCCAGAAAAAATGCCATGAGGAGGGGAATGTATTGCGCCATACGTTTCATGAATTCTCGAACCAATCAGGTGTTTCATCTCTTTTTTCTTTTATTGTAATGCGGTTTGAAAGAATTATGTCCTTTAATCAACCTATCGCTTATCTGGCAACCGTTTCGCCTGTTTTAAGGAGAGGTTTGCATGGCCTGATTTTTCCTCTCCTTTAGACAGAGGAGTTTGAGGCCAATATGTTAAAGATTTGTAACAATTCAACGACATCGATCGTAAATCTGGAAAAAATGCACACACTTATTGAGAGAAGACTTGGTTCCAGCATGAACCACTCCAGATTGACTCACGAGAAACAAGGGGAAGCAACTAATGACACTTCAGGGTCGAGTGACTTACGATACGGATCCCATGTCCATCGCCGTTCATGGCATGACGACACAGTTTTATCTGTTGAACTTTTACGCCAACAATATTGCCCATGCCGATGTTCCTGGTTATCAACGTAAGGTTCCGGTTGTTACCTCATTTGCACAATATTTAGGTTTAAAGGGTATTGATACGGCCACTGATACCAGTGTTGGGCGCATATTTAACACGGGGAATCCACTGGATTTTGCTCTCAACACCAAAGGCTATTTCCAAAAGCTTCATTCCGATGGACGGGTTGAACTCACGCGGGATGGTCGTTTTCAGTTGGATAAAAACGGAAATCTCTTGTCTGAAGATAAAATGCCCATTTTGGCCACCGATGGCAAACCCATTAAATTACCGTTTATTCCCCAAAGTTTGGATCAAATCAAAGTAAACTCAAATGGTGTGATTGAAGTTTTAAATAAGCAAAATGGACAAACCACCAACGTGGCGCAAATTGGCGTTGCCTCTTCCCAAGGTTCTTTGGCAGCTCATGTGGATATGCGTCAAGGGTATGTCGAAGAATCCAACGTGTTTTTACACGAAGAATTTGTAGGACTGGTGGTTCCAAAAAGAAACTTCGAAGCCAACCGTCAAATTTTTCTTACCCAGAATGAGGTTCTCAGTAAATTGATTCAAGAAATGGGTCGAGTGCAGTAATTACCCTGAAAAAAGGAGTTTTTTTCATGTTAGACCAAATGATGATACAAGCCGCAGACCAGAGTACCCGGAGTTATCAACTCTTGGATGCTGTATCAGAAAATATGGGAAATTATAACACCTGGGGATACAAGGCACAGCGATTTGAGCAATACATGCGGCCTGATGGCAATATGGATTTAAAAAAACGAGTGGATTATTCGCCAGGGCCAAGCTTTTTAACCAATCGAGAATTGGATGTTGCACTGAAGGGGCCCGGGTTTATGCAGGTTACTCGTCCCGATGGTAGTACCGCCTATACTCGCTGTGGTAGTTTTGCCAAAAATGCCCAAGGTTTTTTGGTCACTAACTTTGGCGATTTGGTAGGTACCGGTATTAAAGTGCCTGCAAGATATGACAAGCTCTTTATCCAAGGGGATGGGACGGTTCAAATTACCGAGACGCCAGGTGCTTCTTTAAAAACCATTGGCCATATTAGCGTTGTGAATTTCCCCAATCCGGAAGGCTTGAAAAATCTGGGTAACAACTTGGTTGCGCAAACCGATGATTCCGGGACTCCTCAAAAGGTAAACGATCCGAATATGATTCAACAGGGCCGTCTTGAACAAAGCAACGTCGATATTAATCGTTCCGTTGAAGAGATTTTGAGAATGAATGCAGGTGTAATTGCCAACCTGAGAATTGTGAAATTCCTGGATGGTATCTATCAAGAAGCAGTTCAGTTAAGGCAATAAGATTTTATATCGAGGTAATGGAAATGTACGAAGACATTAATCGAATTGACAACATCATTGCTGGGCTTTCCAGTCAACAAAAGGTGATTAGCAATAATGTTGCCAACGCCCATACGCCTGGCTATGTTCGGCAAACTTATGACTTTAAAGAAGTTTTGGGGCAAATGGATAATCCCTATGAAAATGACTTGTCTCGGAAAATGGGCTCTATGAAGGGGACTGTTTTTTCCGAAACGGATGGCGGGCAAAAGGTCAATCTCGCTGATGAAATGATTAACATGCAGAAAGTTTACCTTAACTACGCCATGGTGACTCGCCGTGCCTCTTCAATCTTCAACAATCTTCGTAAAGCAGTTCAAATAGGGAAGTAATTATTATGACACTCTTGAGTTCGTTTAATGTTGCCGTTGAAGGTCTGGATGTTTGTTCCAGACGGATACAGACCAGTTCCGAAAACGTTGCCAATACCGGGACCCCTTATTATGTCCGTAAAATCCCCATCATTAGCTCGACTGATAATGTGACTTTTCAGGGTGTTTTGTCGGACTTAAAGCAAGGGGTTTTTCACACCGGCTTATCCATGATGACTAATGGTGTTGAATTCGATGGTAACGCATTGGATCCCACCCCCGGTAAACGCGTTTATGCACCTGGCCACCCACAAGCCGACAAGGATGGTTATATTACCCTGTCTAATGTGAATGTTGTCAGTGATATGGCCGATGCCACGATGGCATCCAGGCTGTATGAGGCCAATTTATCGGTTATTGGTGTGGTGAAACAAATGGCCAACCGAGCCCTGGAAATCGGGAAGTAACAAGGACGTTTCAGTCAAGGAGACTTTTGGTGATGTTTGAAGAAAGCATAATGATGACTAAATTCTCAGCCGGATCCGGTATTGATAGTATTGAAAGCCGGGTTCGTCAGCTAGAGTCAATGATCAAAGCAGTAGACGTACAACGTCAACAACAAACATCCACTCTCGATAAAAATAATCTACAAACCCAGATGTCTTTTAAGACGTATTTAGGAAATATGACACCGCCTCCGAAAATTCAAGCTGTCACAGGTAGCTTAAAAGACCAATGTGATGCGATTCAACCATTGGTTCAAAAATATGCTTCTCAGTATGGGGTTGATCCGCAGTTAGTGATTTCTGTGATCCGTCAAGAATCAGGCTTTAATCCAAACGCTGTTTCAAAATGCGGTGCGCAAGGGTTAATGCAGTTAATGCCTACAACGGCAAAGAACTTAGGTGTCAGCAATCCGTTTGATCCAGAACAAAATCTGGCCGGTGGCGTAAAGTTATTATCAACGCTGCTCCAAAAATATCAGGGGAATGTGGCCCTGGCATTGGCCGCTTATAATGCCGGAGGACAAGCCGTTGCACGATATAACGGAATTCCCCCATACCAAGAAACACAAAACTATGTTCGACGTATTTTAGCAGCCTATCTGAATGGTAAACGGAGTACTTAGTAGTTAATGCGAAAAAACAGGAGATGATGAACAATGATTCCAACGTCTGGTGTTAATCCGTTTAGTGTAGGAAAGTCAACTTTCCAGCCCAGTACACCGTTCCAGGGAGCTTCTCAAGGTGCCAATTTCTGGGACACTTCTAAGGGACCTTCGTTCAAAGATACCCTTGTGAATATGGTTAGTGATGCAAACCGTTCAATAATGCAACCGGATAAGCTGATGAACGAAGCCTTAACCACAGGTGATGTCGATATTCACGATGTAATGATTGCCAATGCAAAAGCAGAGATGACGGTGAATATTGCCTCGCAAGTTATTACAAAGGTGATTCAGGCTTACGAAAAGGTTCAACAGATTCAAGTTTAAAATCGTTTTTTTACATCGTGTAAGCATGTTGGCCTGAGAGAATATCCCCCATTTATTGTTAAAAGTTACATTGTTTAAACGATAAGCTAGTGACGAGAAGCGAATAATATAGGATTGGGTGAAAAGACCCGAGAGGAAGCATATGCCCCCCCAAATTCAACAACTTTTGCAAAATAAGCGTTTACTTGCTGTACTTGGCGGTACCGTTCTCCTTATATTGGTTGTGATTATCATTGCCGTTGCCAATAGTGGCCATGGTGGGAAGGAAGGTTCTGTTCGCAGGCTTCATGAGGATGAAAAAACCTTGGCAACCGTGAACAGCATGGGAAAAGCGATTGAAATTCAGGCGTTAATGGCAAGAGAAAATGTTAATCTGGTTCGGGAGGATGGAGAAGGCGGAAAAGAGATTCTAAAATTTTCCGATACTGCTACAACGGTCGATCGGGATAAGGCATTGCTTACTTTGGTGCAAAGTGGGCTTATGGATCAAAATGTAGGCCTTGAGTTGTTTGACAAAGGTGACTTAACAGCATCCAGGGAAGAAAAACGGATTAAATTGATTCGGGCGATGGATGGCGAATTAGCCCGTTTAATTCGTAAAATTCCACCGATTCAAGATTCTTCTGTGTTTATTTCGATTCCGGAACCCACTATTTTTAGGGAAGATATGGCACCGACCACCGCAACGGTTCAGGTTACCCTGGGCCCTGGTGAACGCCTAACTCGGGATAAAGTCCGAAGTGTCATTAATTTGTTAATGGGAAGTATTCAAAATTTAGATGCCAAGCATATTTCCTTAACCGATACCAATGGTGTTGTTTATAACAGCGTTATGGATGCAGCTGATCAGTTGATGGATAAGCTTGAGGAGCGGGATCATTACATGGAGCAGAAGGTCCGGACACAACTTGATCGATTGGTTGGACACGGAAAATATGTGGTTACCGTTGCAACGTATTTAAGAGAAGCTCCCAAAACCCAGATGGCCTTAGATTATCAGCCACAACAATCCTCGGTTTCAAAATCCTCCACTTTTCAGGAAAATCTAAATTCGCAAGAAGGGGGGGCTGGTGCGCCTGGAGGACCGGTGAGTAGTTATATTCCAAAAGATATGGATATTTCGGCTACCGGTGGTGACCATTCTCAGAAAGGGTATCATCGAACAGGCCAAGAAGTGCAATACAATGCAGGCAAACAGGAAACGACGGAAAATTTTGTTCCGGGTATGATGGAAGATATTTCTGTGGCTGTAACGATTGATGGCGGTGCCTTTCCCACAGAGATGAATATGGATCAGTTTAAGCAGTTGGTGGCGAATTCTGCCAGTCCGCTTGTAAGGCCACAAAATGTAACGGTTGTGGTAGGTAAGCCCGAAAATATTACGCCTATTCCTCACGATATTGCTCAAACCCAAAATCTCAATATCCCGTGGTGGGTATGGGCGATTGTGGGCGGTGTTGCTTTTATCTTCTTCCTTATTTTGATAAAAGCTGTCAGCAAACCAGGTGTTCCGCCGCAAGTTTTACAACAACACCAACGAGAAATTGAGCAGCTTCGGGATTTAGCCAATAACCAAGCTCAGCAATTACAGTTAACTCAGCAGCAAGCTCAGCAAATGATCCAGGCGCAACAGCAGCAGATGGCTCAGATTTCGACACAACAAGCTCAAAGTAAAGTGGATGATAATGCGTTGGTGTTGAAACAAACGTTATCGGAACTGCAAGAAGTGTTTGGTCGTGATGAAGAGGAAGAGAATGAGGATGCCTTGGGCTCAGAAATTAAAAGTTGGATTGAATCAACGTAGGCTCTATTTCAGTGAGGTGTATTGTTTATAAAATAACATCGTTGATTCAAACCTTAAATTGTTATTAAAGGTAGCACGTTATAACCATTCTTCTGTTTTGATGAGGATAGACCCGATCAGTTAGTTTAAAGGAGAGACAATGGGCATTGAATCCATTGATTTTCAATCTCTAATCCACCAGGAAGTAAACCAGTTAATTGAAAACTGGAAGGCTGTTGGCTTCTCTGAAACTGAAATTCAAGAAACTGCAAGCCAGTTTTTTAACATGGGCATTATTGGTGCCCAACTTATTGCACAAGAAGGGGGTGTCCAACCTCAAGGGGTAGATCAAAAGATTCCATATACACCCCAAATGGCTGAGCGGGTAATCGTTTTCTTTCTAAAGGGGTTTAGTGCGGCTGCCATTAAAGGGCATGAAGAGCACATTCCAACTCAGGTTTTGTGGCCCTTAATGCAGAATGTTGCACAGCATTTGTTTGAGCAGTCTAAGCAGGCCATGGTTGCAACCATTGGGCAAGAAAATACGCCGGATGTTCAAATTTCAGATGATCAAATTGTTAATTGGCTGGGGCAAACTGCTATTGAAGCATTTATTCATTACACCACGGAGTATGAAAAACAAAACGGTCCCATTGCCAGGACCGATCAACCTGTAATGCCCGATTTATTGAATCGATCTGAAACCTCGGAGGAAGAGCCTTCTTCTGTACTCGTTGAGTCGGCTCCTGTGGAGAATACTCCCGTCCAACAACCTCAAGCAAATTCACAACAACAAGCGCCGCAACAGGAGCCAGCTAGTACAATTCCTGAGATACATCATAAGTACGCAGCGGTTAGTTTAATGCTGAGCAATCTTTCAGCCACCAAGCAGAAGAAAATCTTAGCCGCGTTTACCCCTGACGAGCAGCAAATTATTGATCGGTATCGTGACCCGGAAGAGATTGCACATCACTTGGATTTAGGGTTGGTTGCCAAGTATCTTAAACTCT
>JANWIO010000084.1 GCA_025449835.1 Vampirovibrionales bacterium | reverse complement strand
ATGACGTTCAAGAGCACCATCATTGGGATGTTTTAAGTTACCCCATGTTAGGAGCAGGGCAAGCCCGCTATGTGGATTTCATCACCTGGTATGGCTTTACGCCAGTGGGGCAAGCCGTAGTGAAGTTCAATATCTTTGATGCCCTAACGTTGGAGATTTTTAAGTTGCGAACATATACTCCGCTGCCTGAAGGCTATTCCTTCGTGAGTTGGGATCCTCAGTATGAAGAGGGTGTGATTGATGTTTTGACAGAGACTTTTGCCACCTCTGTCGATGCATTATGGGATCCGCGCTTTCGATCTCATGATGGTCTTAAAGAAGCGATGGCTTTTGTAAAATCGGGTGGGTATGGCGTTTTTTGGCCCAGTTGTACCACTATTTTATTAAATGCTGAAAAAAAACCGGTTGGGGTCTGTCTTTTTAACGTTGTCAGTCGAGAAGAAGCCAATATCCCCCTCATTGGACTCCTGAAGAGTGAGCGGAATCATAAATTGGGACGCAGTCTTTTGGCGGCAACAGTGGATAGATGTGTCCAGGAAGTTTTACAGGAAAAATTAAGTGTCAAAGCGATCTCGGCAACGGTAGCAACAAACAATATCCCTGCCGTCCGAATGTATCGTCATACCTGTTTTCAAGAGGAGTACTGGTATCCTCATGTGTATCAAGAACGCAGCAGTGTATTAGCAAGAAAGGCCAACCAATGGTGTTGACATTAAATCAAGTTGATTTTCAAGACTTACAAACCAAAGTCCGGATTAACCCTGAAACGTATCTCAAATTTGAAGATGGGGAACTCGTGACCCTGCAAAATCGCTTTAGCGATAAGACCATTGAGATTAAATATGATATTATGCTGATTTTGTACCCCATGGTGAACTGGATTACCGTGGGAGAACTCTGTGAAGGTTGGCCACCCGAAGATCAGCAGAAAATTAAAGAGCATTTGGATATGCTCTATCAGAGTCGTATTGTGGTGACCTCAGAGGCTGAACTGCCCCAGAAAACGCCGAGTAATTTACCGGAAAACTTGGGGAATGCGGTTCGGATTAATGTTGAAAATCATCATGTGATGCTCCGGGATAGTATTCGTATGTCTTGTTTTCAGCGGGCCATCCAAAATGCTGTAACATCAGAGAGCATTGTGATGGATCTGGGCGCAGGTTCCGGTATTCTCTCTTTCTTTGCGGCTCGAGCTGGTGCTCAAAAGATTTATGCGGTTGAGAAGCGTCCTGACATGGTGATGGTTGCCAAAAAATTGGCAAAAGCCAATGGCTTTGAGGAGCAAATTACTTTTATTGAAAATAGCTCACATTTGCTCCAGGCCAATGAAATTGAATCCAAGCCCACCGTACTGGTGTCTGAAATTTTGGGGAATGCCATTTTTGAAGAAAACATATTGGAGTTTACCATTGATGCCCGAGATCGGTTTCTAGCGGAAGGGGGCAAGCTGATTCCAGGCGCTTTAGAGATTATGGTTGTGCCTTTTGACTCTGGAGAGGTGGTTGATAAACGTCTGGAAATTGGTGAACTAGAGAAAATCTATGGTTTTAATTTTGATATTTTAAAAACAGTTCTCACCCAAAAGCCTACTTTGAAGTTAGAAGATTTTAACCCCAAGCGATACACCATGATGGGAGATCCTGTTTGTGTGACCCATCTTGATTTTTATAAAATTACCTCTCCCTTATTCCAGCAAAGTTTTGAATTTACACCGATGAAAGATGGCTTTGTGGATGGGTTTTGTGTCTATTTTAGAGCCATTATGGATGAAGAAACCGTTTTAACCAACTCCCCTTGGGCACCACCAACCCATTGGACTCAGATGGTTTTCTATTTTCCAACCAAGCATCCTGTCAAAGCCAATGAAAAAGTGGCTATGGAAATGGTTTATGACGGCGGTATCACCTTGTGGTTTAAAGAGGACTGGTCCGTCTGATTTGATTCTAAAAAACTAAGAAACCACTGTGGCATTTTCAGATTGATAGAAGGGGGCAAGGCGATACTGGTTCCCTTGTTCTTGCCATAGCGTTTTTGCTTTTTGTAGGAAGTTTTCCTGTTGCTGTTGATACTTGGCTCGATGCGGATCGGGCAAATCGGCGCTGAGATATCGATACAGTTCAGAAATTTGAAATGCGACTTCGGCCACAAGGGGGGTATAGCCAGATATAACCATGGCTGGCCAATGTTTTTCCAATAACGATCCTGCTTCTTTAAACGCTTTCTGATGAATCAGAATTTTGGCTTGGGTAATCATCAGTTGGTAAAACTCATAAAGGTTTTGAATATGAGGCTTTTGAGATACCTCGATTGCCCGTTTACAGATTTCATCTGCAACACTGATGTTCCCCATGACCAATTCATTTTCAGCGATATAACGCCATCCCATTAAGGCGGGTTGAGAAAGATGATATTGGGCTGAGACTGTTACAGCTTGCTCAAGCAGTTTTTGAGCTTCTCCATGATTTCCAGTCTCAGATGAAATTTTGCCTGCTAAGGCTTGGCACATACACCATGTTAAATAATTTCGAGCTTGTTCAGCTTGGTAACTGGTGTTAGGGATGAGCATTGCTGCATTTTGCCAATCTCCCATGTCACAATGATACATCAGTACAACAATTCCCCACCACACCATGGCTTCTGCCGGATGCGGTAAGGCTTCAATTTCCGCTAGCATCGGATCGAGTTCTCGTTGGCAGCCCTCGTAATTTCCTTTTAACAGAAAGCTTAATCCTCGGGCAAGTCGAAACTGGATGGCCCAATGTTCTTCTTGATGGAGATTGCACTGCGTGAGAGCATCATCGATGATGCTAAAGGCAGCTGGATCGCATTGCATTAGGGATATTCTGGCCCGAGCCAATTCTCCTTTGAGATAGCTTGACCTGAGGCCAACATCTTCCAAAATCAGGGGTAAAGACTGTGCTAAATTAGGTGAAATGGTTTCAGTGTAGACCAATCTGGCTTCTTGATAACTGCCTTGGATGTAGAGTAGCCAAAGTTCTTCGGATCCCATCGCAATTCGCTCTGATGCATTTTCTTGAATCGGCAAATTCTCAATGGCATTATGAATGGTGGAGGATGCAGAGGAGTATGCCCCAAGTCGTTCATAAGTTTGAGACAATAAAAGTTGTAATTGCAGTTGTTCTGCCGGTTTAAGGTGTTCTTTGGATTGTAGTGTGTGGAGCAGCAAATTTTTAGCAAATTCGGGCCGGGCATCGATATTGAGGATACTAAGGCTTTCCATCAGCCTTTGTTTTTCCATGGGATCGTCGAAAGCCGGATCGGTCTCCATAAGCTTTTGCAGATGTATCAAGGCCATGGTGGCTCCCGTTGCTGAACCCACGTTGGCTAACCAAACACCAGACTCTTTCCATGCATCAAGGGCTTGTGCCTGATTTTCGCCTAAGTTTTGGTGATAAGCAATTAATAAGGGATTGATGCTGAGACCGGACTGCCTGATTTGCTTAAAATAATCGGCAACAAGCTGGTGTTGTTTGCTTTTAACGGAACTCGTCATACTACTATAAGCGGCTTGCCAGATAAGATGATGTCGAAAGCGAGCCATTGAGCCTGTATCGGGTAAGATAAATCCACTTTGCCATAAGAATTTGAGGACATTCTCCAGATCATCAGGAACCTGGGTGAGATCCATTAATGCCTTGGTGGAGAATCGCTCACCCAGAACGCTAGCCACCTGAAGGACATATTTACAAAGCTCTTCCTGTTTTTCAAAACGTTCTTGGACAATTTGCCATATATCTTCAGGGACTGTCAGTTGTTTTAATTTGCGCTCAAGAGAAAATTTACCTGTTTTAGGATGCAGCGAAAACCCTCCCTCCTGTGAAAGCCAGCGAAAAGATTCTTCTAAAAACAGGGGAGATCCTTTTTCAACCAGTTGCGCTCTCAGACTATCAGGAAGCTTTTTCCAGGGAACAGACAATGGCGCCTCAGCCAGGGCCGTAATGTTGGGTTCATCCATGGCTCCCAATATGAATTCTTTATAAGGTAATAAGGAAATAACCTGCTGCAGTGGTCCAATAAAAGCAGTGTAAGGGATACCGGTTATGAGAATTTGGATACGGGATTCTAGGAGACCATTTTGAATCAGCTGGAGTAACAATTCAATCGAGGCTGAATCACAATATTGAATATCTTCTAAAACCAGAACCACCGGTTTTAAAGTGGCCATGGTTTTTAATAACGTGCCAATATGCGCAATCATCCCGCCTAAAAGGGGCTGGATATCCGGAGAAATAGGCTGTAAATGTGCAATTGAAAAAAGCGTCTCAAAAAATTGTGCTTTATCTTCTGTAAAGTTTTGACCGTAAAAGGTTTTTAAGACATTGGCAAGATAATCTTTGGCCTGATCTCGCGGAACGCCCTCCCAGGGGACACCCAGCAAGTCTTGTAATAATTGGAGCCAGTAGAAAAAGGGAAACCGATCTTTGGAATAACTTTCATAACAGCTTCCACCCGCCCAAAATAAGGCATCTTGCGGAATTTTAGATCGCAGTAAGCTTAAAATGGTTGATTTTCCAATCCCCTCTGTTCCGTAGAGGGCTAGAATTTCTCCTTTTCCGTTTGCAGCACTTAAAACTTCCTGTAGTTCTCTTTCCAGGGCATGGATTGCTTCTTGATAGCCAATATTACTTTGTTTTACTTCTGTTTCTAACGTTAAAAACTCTGGAGATTCATAATCAAGACTGCCAGGCTGTTCTTGGGGTTCAAATTTACGCTCAAAGGGTGTAACTGGCGTATCCCAAGAAGAACTTGCAATGGGTGCTGCTGTTGTATTGGAAGCTATTGTTTCAGTGGGTGCTGCCTGTGTTGTGGAGGGTGAGGGTGGTGCTGGCCTTTTCTGGTCTAAGATAATTTTAAAATAGGTTTTTAATTCTCCCTGGACCTTAATGGGACCAATGGCCTCATAAGGAAGCTGTCTGTTGGTAATTTGATAAACATTGTAGCTCACCACAATTTCACCGGGTTTTGCGACCAATCGTTCAGAAACGGCAGTCATAGGGCCTTTTTCAACCGAATGGATTACATCCAGGCCAACCCGAATTTGAAGATCAACCTCTTGTAAGCGAATTACTTTTTTGGAAAGGGCAATACCCACTTTAATTGCTTTTGCAAGGGCTTCTTTTAAATTAACCCCTTGTTGGAAAGAGAAAAAAATGACATTTTCGCGAATGGACTCAATGGTTGCACTTTGGCTGACCAACTGGCTTTCCATTCGAATGAGCAAATCTCGGGTGAGACGGGTGAGTTGTGCTTGGTTTTTTAATTTTTCTCCCAGCTTTGAAAGGTTCATTAGCTCTACGCTTAAAACCGGATAAGACGTAAGATCTTCTGCCTTCGTTGCATAAGGGGTGATGTCAGTGAGTTGGGGAGATTGTGCTGCCATTAAATCTACACCGCAATTTCCGCAAAATTGTTGCCCAATTAAATTTTTAAATTGGCAATGTGAACAACTCTGCTTTAAACTGGCGTTACAGGCAGGGCAATGTAGTCCTGGGTTTGGAATATTGACACCGCACTGAGGGCAATGCACCACAGACTCCTTCTACTCATTTCCTCTCTCTGATGTTTGGAGAGTGTGAATACCGGCTATCACTGAGTATAGCATATAGACGTTTTGGTGTGGTACGACATGTGAAACAATAGTTGCAAAAAACTCTTTAAAAAATTGGGTAAGCTTGTAATAGCTTACCCAACTGTTCTTCATGAAGCTTTTAAGGCTTAGCGTAATCTGCTTTCAACAACTTGCCAGTTAATATTTTTAAAGAACGCTTCAATATAATTGCCACGTTCGGTTGCTTGCCAATCTACCATATAGGCATGCTCCCAAACATCCATTACTAAAAGCGGCTGGTATCCAGCAGGGTGACCATACTCATGATCAGAAACCCAGAAGTTCACTAAACGTCCGGATTTTGGATCTTGGTATAAAATGGCCCAGCCAATGCCTCTCATGGCGCCGGTTTTTTTGAAGTCTTGTTCCCACTGATCGTAGCTGCCAAACTGTTCTTCTAATTTTTTGTACAGTTTTGAGCCAGATTCCAGTTTCCCGCCATTGGGTTTCATATTATCGAAATAATATTCATGAAGGACCATGCCATCAAATTCAAAACCAAAACGGCGTTTCAGTTCTGCATATTCGGGGCTTCCAAAATCTTTATTATCAATAAATTTACCTATTTTTTCGAGAAGTGTATTGGTATTGTTAACATATCCTTGGTAAAGCTTAAAATGAACTTCGAGTTGACCTTTAGAAAGGCCATCTAAACCATTTTCCAGGGCAGGAAATGTTTTAGCGACATATTTTTCCATAACTGCTGTTGGCATCCTTTTACCTCCTGGTACACTGACAATAACAGAATAGCAAACTGATGTTGCTAAACCGAGTGGAGCCACTATAGCATAAAAGGGCCTGCTTTTGAACCCAGAGGGGGCTTGAAAAGTTTGTTTATAAATGAGAATCCAGAAAAGAATTTTTTTATTTTGCAACGTTTAATGCATATGATCGTACATGCCAAACATTGGGAGGTAGACAGACAAGGCCATACACCCGGTAATGGCACCTAATACAATGAGCATAACCGGTTCCATCATTGACATTAATACTTCAACCCTTTGATTAACTTCCTCTTCAAGGTAGGATAATGTATGAGTCAGCATTTCATCCAGAGAACCAGATTCTTCGCCGGTTGAAATCATAACAATAACCATCGGTTGTAAAACCTCAGCTTCTGAAAGCGCTGCTGCAAGACGTTGCCCTGCTTGAATTTTAATATTCACTTCATCAAAAGCGGCTCGAATGACAGTATTGGTAACCGTGTGGCAAGCCATGTAAATACAATCGGTAATGGGAAGACCTGCTGAAAAAGAGACGTTTAATGTTGAAATAAAGTGGCTGGCGGAGACAGAATAAATAAGCGGAGCTGCTACAGGAATCTTTAAGATTGTACTATCAATAAAAGCCCTTCCCAGGGGGGATAAAACAAATTTTTTGGCGCCAAAAAAGCCTCCTACTGCGCCAGCAATGCAAATATACCAAAAATTACGGAGAAAGTCGCTAATGCCTAACATGATTATTGTGAGCAATGGTAATTTAACGCCCATTTGCGCGTAAATTTTTGAAAATGTTGGTAAAACAAAGATAAACATAATCAGCATAACCAAAATGGCAATGACTACAACCATTGCAGGGTATGCCATAGCCGCAATTACTTTCTTCATCAATTTGGATTCAGCAATTAACATCTCTGAAAGTCGTTTTAAAACGGTTTCCAATTCCCCACTTGCTTCACCCGCCTGAATAATACTGACATAAACAGAGTTGAAAACTTTAGGATGTTTTGCCAAGGCCTTACTAAAGGAGGACCCGGCTAAAATGTCCAAGCGGATGGTGTTCACTAAGCGTTTAAATTTAGGATTCTCCATATAGGTTTCCATATACAAAAGAGCTTCTGTAATGGGAATACCGGCTTTAACCATCATTTCAAGGTTTTGCGTAAAAGATATTTTTTCTTCCATCCCAATTTTTGAAAGCTTTTCAGCAATCATTTCTTGAAAAGGGGAAGATGCCTCAGCTTTTTTTGACCCTCTATCTTGTGTTACGCTTTTGAGAAGTTTGACTGAGGTTGGGAAAAGTTCTTGTTCGCGAAGCAATTCTCTGGCATGACGCTCATTTTCAGCGTTAATCGTCCCTCGAACTTTGTTTTTATTACCTTGCTTAACAGCACTGTATTGATAAATAGCCATGATCGTGTTGTCTCTTTATGTATGCTACATTGTTTTCCCCAGATTGGCTCCGAGGACTCGAACCAGTTCATCAAAGGATGTTTTCCCATTGACCAAAACTTCAACGCCTGAGGTGTTGAGGGTTTTCATGCCACCTTCAACAGCGGCATCTTCAATTTCAAGATCCAGTTTATGTCCGCTAATGAGTTGACGAATCTTCCGATCCATCATCATGACTTCATAAAGTCCTACTCGTCCCCGATACCCTGAATTGTTACAGTTGAAACAGCCAACACCCTTATAAAGGGTTAAGGGTTGTTTTTGCTTTTCAGGATTGGTTGGAAAAATAATCGCTTTTTCTTCTTCAGAAGCCTCATACCCTTCTTTACACTCACTACAAAGTGTTCTGGCTAAACGTTGTGCGATAACCCCTAATAACGCTGAGCCAATCATATTTGGGTCTGCCCCCATTTCAGTCAGCCGTGTTACGGTTGCAGCTGTGGTATTGGCGTGAATAGTACTAAAAACCAAGTGGCCTGTTAAAGAAGCGTGAATAGCAGATTCCAGCGTTTCAAAGTCTCGAATCTCACCCACCATAATTACATCAGGATCTTGTCGGAGTAATGCTCTTAAGGCACTGGCAAAAGTGAACTCTGCTTTATGATTTACCTGAGATTGGTTTAATCCTTCAATTCTAAGTTCTATTGGGTCTTCAACGGTTGAAATATTGCGGTATTCATCATTAATCTTATGTAAGATGGTGTATAGTGTTGTTGTTTTACCAGAACCCGTTGGCCCGCACACCAAGACGATGCCATAGGGCGACTTATAAAGGGTTTCAATTTTTTTGATATCGGTTGTCGTAAAGCCTAAATCCGCAAAATCGCTAATGTTTTTAGAGGGCCTTAAGATCCGGATAACCACTTTTTCTTTTCCTTCACCCACTGGTAATGTATTAACCCGCAGGTTATATTCTGTTCCTTTGTAAGTTAAACCGATCCGGCCATCCTGTGGGCGGCGGTGTTCTGCGATATCCATTCGGGCCATAACCTTAATCCGGGTAATAAAGCTTGACTCCATGTTGGGTGGAATTTCGATAATTGATTGGAGAATTCCGTCAATCCTAAACCGGATCAGGCACGTTTTATCCCGAGCTTCAATATGAATATCACTGGCATTTTTCTCAATCCCTTCTTCAATAATGGAGTTAACCAGTTTGACCAAAGGGTTTGAAGTATCAAACATTTCGGAAATCTGTTGTTGTCGAAGTTGGTCTTCTTTGGTTTCTTGGGTTTGTGTGGCAACCTCGCTAATCCCTTCAAGAATATTGGTTGAGGTTCGTTGCTGAACTATTTTGCTAAAGGCTTCTTGAAATTCAATGGAGGTGGTGACAACAACCTGGGGTCTCATTCCGGTGATAAATGTAATCTCATCATAAATTCGGCGATTTCTTGGGTCTACCATGGCCACAACCAGCCTTCCCCCTTCTTTTGCAATAGGGAAAACCTGGTTTTCTCTCATAAATTCTTCTGGAAGAAGCTTAATAAGGACTTGGTCTGCTTCAAGGTTTGCTAAGGAGACATATTGAATGTTAAATTGCTTGGCTAATGCCTTGCCAAGCTGCTCCTTTGTAAGTTTTTCTCGGCGAATTAAAACAGCGCCCAGGTATTGTCCTGTTTGCTTGGCTTCAACAAGGGCTTCGATAATATCTGTTTCTTTAACCCATCCTGATTCTACTAGAATTTCACCAAGACGTTTTTGGGTACGGGGGGCTGTATCGCCTCCCGCTATGGATTGGTTTGTGGAAGGTATTTGAGATGGCGTAACCAAGGCTGACCTCTTCAACAAAATCCAAGTGTATGGATTTTATCGGCAAAGATCTGTAAATCTTTATTTTATTTCAGAACTTCGCTAAACGTTTGGAGGGGTAGGTTTGAATATCGAACGGGAGAAATCCCTAATCCTTTAGGCGTGTCTCCTTGGCGATTTTCAATGGTTTGAAGTGCTTTTGGATTTTGCTTTTCTGCATTGTCAGACGTCGGTACAATCCCATTTTCTGTGCTTGAATCATTATTTTGGCCATAATTGTGTGCCTCGTCATAAGAGAGGCTATCACGCCATTCTTTTCGAAAATAGGGAACACCATCCTCTTTAATGATGTGCGGTGTCACCAGAATCACCAATTCTGTGCGGGCCGTGTTGTTCGTTGTTTGCCCTGCTCTAAAAAGCCTACCGACAAATGGAATATCAGAAAGAAATGGTATTTTTTGGGGGATTGAAGAGTCGTTACTTTCTTTAATAAGGCCTCCCAATACTAATGTTTGCCCATCTTTGACGCGGGCATCTGCAATGCTGAGGTTATTAGAAGACATTAAAGTGATGGAGTTTGTTGCTCCATTTCCGCTATTAAGCGTTACAGTGGGGCCTGGACTAGAGACAGTGGGGCTTAATTGTAGGGAAACAGTCCCATCATTCATGACTTGAGGGGTGATACTTAACTGAATCCCAGCTTGTTTAATAATGGGGGTTTCTGTAATAAGACTACTTGTTGTACTTGCGGTAGTTTGAACTCCTGCAAGTACATCATTGGTGACGTCAATTGTTGACGAAGTTCCACTAACGGCAATAACCGTTGGGTTTGCAAGGAGTTTACTTTTTGAAATAATCATTGAACTTTGAATTCCTATGCTACTCAGCATACTTTTGGCGAGTCCAACACTGGCGGCTCCTGTTTTGTCCCAAAAGACGCTGGTAGCGGATGGGCCAAAGTTGAGCCCACCATATTTGCCTTGCATATTGACGCCATATTGTGATGATAAACCATTATTTATATCAATTCCGAGGGTTTTATTGTCACCTAAGGTCAGTTGAAGAATACTGACCTGAATGGCAACCTGAGCTGGTTTCACATCCACGTCATAAAGCATGGATTCAGCCATTTTAATTTGTTCTGCACTGCCAATCAGGGTTAATGTGTTGTTGCCCGTGTTTGCAATAAAGGTCATGGGGCCGCCTTTGAGAACCCTTACATTTAAAGCCGTGCCAGATCCAGCACTACTGGATCCTGAGGTACCGGATCCTGGGGTACTGGAACTGCTACTACTAGAACTGCTACCACTACTTGAACTTCCACCAGCACTACCCACAGAGGATAGGCTTACTGAAAAAAGGGTTTGTGAAATGACATTCGCAACATCCACTGCTGCGGCATTTTTGAGGAAAAACGTTTTATGCTGCAAAGGAAAATCCAATTGTGCTAAGGCTCGATTGGCCAATGCAATATCTTCTTCATTTCCCATAATGAGTATAGAGTTGGTTCTTAGGTCTGCGGTTGCAATTGCCTTACTGTTACCACCAGGGCGCTCAATACTGAAAACCGTTTTGTTTAAAACATCTGCTAAGTCTTGGGCGTCACTGTATTTTACGGGTACAGATTTTAAAATAAGTTTATTTAAGTCCTTGTGAGCACCATCGCTGGTAATAATAACGGTTTTACCGTCTTTATAGTATGTTAAATTTTCTAAGGTCATGATGTATTCGAGAAGTTTATTAATGGAGATATTTTTAAGATCCAAGCTAATTGTACCTTTAACGCTTTTGTCTACAATAAGGTTGAAACCAGCTTGTTGTGCAAGGCTATAAAGAACATCTTGAATATCTGCGTCACGCAACGAAAGCGATGGGATTTCAGTATTTCCATTGGTTCCGATGGAAATGCCTCCTCGGATTTGAATTGAATTGTTATCAATGTTTTTGGTGGAGACAGTATTGGCAAAAACCAAGGTATTTCCTAATAATAAGGATAGCAATACGGTGCTTGCTAGGGATTTTTGCAAGGTGTTTTGGGAAAAACACGATTTTTTCAGTGATTTGGGTAATATGAACATAAAATTCTACTGCTCCTTCTTGTTATTAATTCTTTGTTTTTGTTAAAACAGGATTGCTTTGTGGCTGAGTATTATTTATAGATCTGTTGATTTGCTGAAAGTCTTTTCCACCCAGTGCATTTTGGACACTTTGGGGAATATTGGTTTTGACAAATTGATCGTCGGGATTATTATCGGGTAGTAATTGGGAAAGATTTTTGTTGCTTTTGGTCCGAAACCCAATAAGATTGGGGATTTCTAAAATAGTACTTTGATACTTGGGGGGATAATTGGGTGGTGGACTCATCAACTGAAGTTCGAGTGCTTTTTTATCAATCTGGGTGACTTCAATTTGAAGCGTCGGATCTACTGATGATTTAAATACTTGTCCTGTATGGACAATTTGGCTGTTGT
>JANWIO010000083.1 GCA_025449835.1 Vampirovibrionales bacterium | reverse complement strand
TGAATAAATGGATTCTGGAAAACGAAGCGCGTGATGTTAAGGTGACGGACATTGAAACGGCGAAATCCGAGGGCGCCATTGCCATGTTTAATGAAAAATATGGTGATGCGGTTCGGGTGGTGAGTTTTGGCCCCTACAGTAAAGAGCTTTGTGGGGGAACCCATGTGGATCGCTTGGGGGATATCGGCCTGTTTAAGATTACCTCAGAAAGTGCCATTGCCTCGGGTGTAAGACGAATAGAATTTGTGGTGGGAGATTTAGCCTTTCATCTTGCACTAAATACCCAAGCTGACTTGGAAAAAGCATCAGAACTCTTAAAAGTGCCTCCTAAAGAGATGCTCTCCCGTCTGGAAAAAATCCTGGAAGAGAAAAAGCAACAAGAAAAAACGGTGAAGGCGCTACAAGAAAAGCTTGCCTTGTCCACAATCCACACGTTGCTTCAAGAGCAAGGGCCTGAAACGCCTTGGATTATTCGTCAGGTCGGTGCCGATAATGGTGACATCTTAAAGTTTATGGTGGAAACCTTGAGTCAACAGAGTCCTAATACCCTGATAGTGTTGGGAGCCAATATTGAAGGTAAGGCGCAGTTTGTTGCGTCGGTGCCAAAATCATGGATTGATAAAGGGATTAAAGCAGGCGATTTGGTAAAAAATGCCGCCCTTGTTTGTGAAGGCGGTGGTGGGGGCAAACCCAACTTCGCGCAAGCGGGTGGTAAACTGGGCGGTAAGGTAAAAGAAGCTCTCGATAAAGCCCAAAAAACTATTGAGAATTTAAAAGAAACCGCCTCTATTTAACCCTTTCATAAAAATAAATCAGTATAATTTAATATTCACAGTATTAAAGGGAAAGTAATGAGTTGTTTATCTTAAGCATGGTGTGGTTGCTGGGATGACGAAGGTGAAATGGATGAAGAATACTGAAACATTTCAAAAAAGATATGGGTTAAATTCAATGCATTCCAAAATAAATGATGCAACCTAAAAAATGATGTCGAATAGATAAAGAATTTTAACCGCCAAAAAAATTCTGTAACCCTTGTAATAGTCAGTGGGTTGGTGGGTTAACCAATAGGTTGTTTGAGTAGACTCTCTTCATATTTTAAGTGTAATTTTTACCGCATGTAGATAAAGAATAGGTAAAGAATTCGCCTGTACAAGGTTTCATCTTTTTATAATGTTCGCAGGTTTGGTATTTAAAATGCCAAATTGTCCATTTACATCAATGTAGAAAATCCCCGTAGAGAGACAGGAGGTGATAGGGTCAAAAACCCAATCAGTAGGAGGTTACAAGAGCCCAAATTTGATAAGGATAGGTTTTACAAGCACAAACGGTTTTGTAATTTGATGTTAGTAAAAGTGTATAAATCGGTAAGTTAAAACAAATCATAGGAGTACTGTTTATGTCTCGGAGAAAAGTAGCACCATTGCTGTTAGCAGCAAGCGTGTTCTTAACAGGAGCCAGCGGTCTTTTGATCGGTTCGATGACTCCAGCTCACGCCATCACAAGCGTGGAAGAGCTGCGTGACGTCAACTCATCATCTTGGGCTTATCAAGCCTTGTCCGATCTGGTTGAAAAATATGATGTTATTGAAGGTTATCCTGACCACACCTTCAAAGGGAATCATAAAGCAACTCGTTACGAAATGGCTGCTGCCTTAAACGCAGTTATTAAAGCCGTTGGTCGTGACCTTGCTCGGTTAGGTGCTGAAAAAGCCAACAAGTCCGATTTGGCAACGCTTGCTCGTTTGCAAGAAGAGTTCCGGAATGAATTGGCTGCTTTGAATGCAAAAGAAGGTGCTTTGGAATCCAGAGCCTCTGCAATTGAAGCTAAAAATGCAGACCAAGACAAACGCCTTGATCTGTTAGAAAAAACCCAACTCCATGGTGATTTCTCCGTGGGGATGTTGGCAGATTGGGCTGGCGGTGGAAACTCCACATTGGTTGGGGATAACAACCGCGGCATTAAAGACTCCATCTCCACATTGGGTCGTTTCCGGTTAGGTGTTAAAGTTCCGGTTGTTCCTGGCTATGACAATTCCAGCATTGGTGAAGGTGATGTCATCGCTCGGTTAGTCGGTGCATTTGGTCGCTGGACACCAGCTGGTGCTAACTCTACCAGTGCAGTTAACGTTGAGCCTCTTTCTGGCTACTCTGCAATTGCTGGTGGCGCATCTGCTAATAATGAAGGTGTTCAATCCAGTTCATTGCAGCTTGGCACCAATACCGGTGTAAATCTTCGTCAAAACTTCTACATCGAAAGTGCTTACTTTAAGCAACACTTCAAACCTGGTATTCCGCTGTTATCAAACTTGTATATCTTCCCAGACAACGACAAATACCGCACAACATCTGATATGTATGTCGGTCTTGTTCCCTGGAGAAACCTGTTTGACAGAAGCCCATACCGTGGTGACGAGTTAAACCAATTCCAAAACACTGCCTTGGTAAACAATGCTGGTTTGTTGGTTAACAACATTACACCAACATGGGCTTTGGCTCTTCACCAAGGTTTAGGGGACCACTTTAATGCTGATGGAACAGTCGCATTGAAAACCCTTGACAGTGCTGATTTGATGAATGGATTCACCATTTCAGAAGAATTGGCTGTAAACTACGATACATGGTTCTTGGGTCAACACTATGACAAACCCGGTACCGTGTTTGTGGGTGGTTACCACGTATTAATGGATGGTAACCAAAGCTTAGCTACCTTGGCTGGTCCAACAACTTTGTTGAACAGAACTGGTCAAGTGACCTTCTTTAAAGACAAAGGTAATCGTGACCTGAACGCATTCTATGCTGGATGGAACCAATAGTGGTGGAGAGGCATTGGAACATCAGTTGATTACGTTCTCAACTCAACCGATGCAAACAATGCATTGCTCTACTCTTTAAACCAAGGTACTGGTGCTAACGTTGCATACAACAGTACAGGTACAGCACGGACCATTGTTGGTATCCAACAATCCTTAAGTGCTGAATTGTCTGTTCCAATGACCGTATTCAACAAAGACCTGACCAAACGGGCTAAAGATCTTTGGGGCTTTGGTTATAGCTTCCTCGATCCGACCAACCCATCTGGAACAGGTACCGCTACCGTTGCATTTAACAGACGCTACGAGCATGTTCTTGAAACATTCTACCGTTGGGCTGTTAATGATAGCGTAAGCGTAATCCCGAGCTTCCAAGTGCTGATTAACCGTAATGGTGTTCGTCAGAACTCAGCAGACTGGATCCTCGGTTTGAGAACAAACTACGTATTCTAGTTTGGGTTCTTAACCTCAACAATGCGGAAGCGGAACTTTCGGGTTCCGCTTCCTTTTTGTTTTACATTTCTTCATAAGAAGAGATTTTCTGACGCCTGTTGGCCGCCCTGGTATAACTGCCTCTCTCTTAGAGAGGCACTAAAATTAGCAGAAGATGAACTTTAAATAATCCTAAAGCTCGTACATCAAAACTTTTTGACGTTCTTTAAACGCATAAAGCTGGGCGGGGCGATGGTAACCATCCATCTTGGTCTCTTCTGTCTCAATGACAATCCCCGATGAGAGAATTTTTTTGCGAAAATTGCGTTTATCCAGCTTCTTCTCCAGAATTAACTCGTAAACCCGCTGAAGCTCGGTGAGGGTAAACTTCTCAGAAAGGAGCTGGAATGAAATATTGGAGTCTTTTAACTGCTCTTTTAGACGATCCCATGCTAGGTTGACAATATCACTGTGATCAAATCCCAACTCAGGCAAGGTTGTTACATCAAACCAACGGACATCTTCAGCGTTGGCTTTAGCCTCCAGATGAAGTAGATCGGCTCTGATGAGGGCATAATAGGCCACTGTAATAACTCGGGCTCTGGGGTCACGATTGGGAGAACCAAACGAGTAAAGTTGTTCCAGATAAATATCTTTGACAGAGGTTTCTTCATGAAGACGGCGTTCTGCGGCTTCTTCCAAGGTTTCTCCGGTACGGATAAAACCGCCGGGGATAGCCCACATGTGTTGAAAAGGCTGACGTTTACGTCGAATCAGCAATACCTTTAGCATGCCATCGTCAATGGTAAAAACCACAATATCCACCGTAACCAGTGGTGTTTCATAGGTCGCAAGAGAAGTATCTCCCTGGCTACTCTCTTTTTTACTGGCCTGGATTTGATCAATAAAACTATCTGTCACCATCAAAGAGAATTCTCCTTAAGTCATTGCAGGAAATGGGGGTGGCATGCAAAGCCAGCCTGCAGAATAAATAGGCTAAATCAATGGTCATTTTTAAGGTGTTTTAAGTTTTGGGATTGTATATGCATGGGTTAAATGTGCATGCCTAAAAGTTTGTGTCAAACATCATACCGTAAATATTATAAATTACCAAACGCCCCATGAGGCTATGGTGGCTATGGGGGATCGGTTCAAAAAGTGGAAACGTTACTTAGCGTTTGCGGGCCAAAAGTTGTCCGTTGGGGGTTTCAAGCTCAGCCACATCAAACAATGGCGATGATTCCATGTAATCCAGAAAATCAAGCATTTCTTCCCGATGGGAACGTGTGTTATCTGCGACGACAATGCTCCCGGCGGGCATCATTGTTTCTAAGACATGAATATAATGGATGTATTCTTTTTTGGCAGCATCAATAAAGGCAAAATCAAAGCTTTTACCAGCGTTTTTAAACTGTGTCAAGAGATCTAATGCCTGGCCTAGGTGAAACTGAACATAATGGGTAAGACCTGCTGCCTCAATATGATTTTTAGCCAATTGCTGACGTTCTTCAAAGTATTCCAAAGTGGTTACAGTCCCACCGGTTTTGGCGGCTGCCTGTGCCAGCCACAATGTGGAGTAGCCAATGGAGGTGCCTACCTCGCAAATGTTTTTTGCACCAATGGTGAGGGCCATTACAGATAAAAATCGGCCGGTTTCTTTCGGGACACACCAATTTTCTCGCAAAAACTGCGGGTCGGATTCTAAGGTTTCCAGAATGTGCGTTGCGGTTTGTGTTGTCATGTAAGATATTTCACCTCCGGTTGCTGTAATTGTTTTCAATGGCTTTAATAAGGGCAGGAATGGTATGAGGGTCCGCTTCCAAATCAACCCGCCCCAAATGGGTCAGAAGAGCTTTTCCTGTAACTGGGCCGATTGCAGCAAACTGAACCGGTGTTAAAATATCAGGAGAGGTCTCTAATAAGGGCTGAATCTGGGTTTTAAAATGCTTTACGGCAGAATCACTGGTAAAGGTAATCATATTCACCTGATTGTTTTGGAGTGCTTTCAATACAGCTTCTGTTTCTGTACCTTGTGGAGCTGGTAGCGTTTGGTAAATTGAAAGGGCGTCTACCAGAGCACCAGAAGATTCAAGCTGGATTTTTAAATCGGGTTTGGCAATATCTGCCTGAAGCAATAACAGTCGTTTTCCAGAAAGACTTCCTTCAAATGCCTCAAGGGCTCCAAACAATGCGTTTGCAACATAGGTTTTGGGGACGATATTTGCTTGAATGCCATGGCTGAGGAGCGTTTTTTGAGTTGCCGGTCCCACGGCTGCAATTTTTGATAAACCAAGGGTTTCTGCTGGTGAACGTTGAAGCTGTGTGAGATAACCAATGGTTTGTTCAACGCCATTGCTACTGGTAAAAATCACCCAGTCATATTGGTTAATGTGGGTTAGTTTTTCGGTAACTTCATCGCATACTAAAATTGGGGCAATCATAATGGTGGGTAGTAACATAACCCTGGCGCCCAGGTTTTCCAAAGCCTGTTTAAACGTCTCTGCTTGATGAGAAGCACGGGTAATCACAATGGTTTTTCCCGATAAAGGACGGTGTTGCGTCTGGTTTTTTGTGGAAAATGGCAAAGAATTCATGCAATCAGTTGGCGACGCTTTCACAAAGCTTCAATACAATAGAAATATCCCTCATAGTATACCCAAATGAGCGAGGCAAGCAAAGTGAATCCAGAGCGAGCCATTGCCTATCGTAAACAAGCCGCGGCCCTGATCGATGCTGTTTTAAACGATGAAATTCTCCCACGAACAGCATTAAACTGTTGGCCTACCTGGGGAAATGAAGATCTCTCCGTTCGGTGTGCCTATACCATGCTGTGGTATTTTGAAGCCGATGAAGACCGTCACAAAGTAGAGCCGTTTTATGCTGATTTACAAATTAAAACCCTTCAGGAGGCAAATGCTTGCCTGAGAGAAGGGCTGGCCATTCCGTCCACACTGATGAAAGATTATCAAAAAGTCTCAGCGCCCCCAGAGTATGAGGATAGTTGGGTGTGGCGAGCGCCTCTTTGGTGGATTCGGTACCATGTCAATCAAATTCTCACCATTTTGGAAACCAATCCGCTTTTTCGCGCTCAAAAAATCAGCAAATCAAAAGGACCTCACCAGAAAGGGAAGGTCCTTTGATAAGATTAAACTGAAAAGTTTATTCAGCGCCTGTGGAAGAATTGCCAGCAGCATTACCAGCAGCGTTACCAGCTTCTGGAGCAGCGTTAGTTGCAGCAGGGGCAGCTTCGTTGGTTGCAGCATTACCAGCAGCGTTACCAGCTTCTGGAGCAGCATTGGTTGCAGCAGGGGCAGCTTCGTTGGTTGCAGCAGGAGCTTCATTGGTTGCAGCGGGTGGCATATTGCCAGCTTCTGGTGAAGCAGCTGGTTTACTGCAACTGGTTAATAAACCAACGGTTAAAAAACTTCCAAGTAAGACTGAGAGTGTTAAAACTTTAAATTTCACCTTAGACATCTCCTCAATTATTTTTTTCTGACGGCTGTACTTATATTTTTTATGATTACGAATAGATGAATATCAAATTAATCAAACAAACAACTTATTATCCCATTTACATTCAATCGCTGCAGCTACCTTTACTTTAAGTAACACGAACACTTTCTCGCTAATGCAAATAACGAAAAAGAAAGAAAGCGTACTTTGCAAAAATAAGCTTGCTTTCTCCTGCACAGGGGAAATACAATACCAGATTTGATAAGATAGGTTACATAATCGGTTTTCAGCTTGTATTAAATACCAGCTCCTTAAAAGGGTCAATAGCCAAAGAGATTAAAGTTTTATAAAGGCCAGCCAGGATTTTACATGATGACAGAATATTGCATTGTACTGATCACCGTCTCTACAGCCGAAGAGGCGAATCAACTCGCAGAAGGGTTGGTGCTAGAGAACTTGGCGGCTTGTGTCAATATTATCCCCGCGGTCCAATCGGTTTATTGGTGGGAAGGATCCCTTCAGCATGACGAAGAATTGCTGTTGGTCTGTAAAACACATCAATCTAAATGGGATGCCATACAGGCATGGGTCAAAGCGCACCATTCTTATATGCTTCCCGAAATTATCCAAATTACTGTAGACGAAGGATTTTTACCGTATTTACAATGGATTCGAGCAAGGGTAAAAAAATGAATGTTACAATTTATTACTTATATCTCCTATAATCAGGTATAGAAATGTCTGGTAGCAGGAAGGAAATTTAAAGGTGGGTCTTTTTAATTTTGCACGTAAAAACGGAAACGATATCGGTGTTGACCTGGGCACAGTGAACACCTTGATTTGTACCACACATAAAGGCATTGTCTTAAATGAGCCTTCTGTGGTTGCCATTGATCAAAGCAAAACCCCAGCCAAGGTGCTTGAAGTGGGGCATATGGCTAAGGAAATGATTGGTAGAACGCCAGAGCATATTAAGGCCATTCGCCCTTTAAGAGAAGGGGTTATTGCCGAATTTGAGTGGGCCGAAGTGATGCTTAAACGGTTTATTATGAAAGCGATGGAGCAGCGATTCCTGAGTTTACCGCCGCGGGTCGTGATTGGAATTCCGAGCGGGGTTACCGAGGTGGAGCGCCGAGCTGTTGGTGACGCTGCATATAGTACCGGAGCTCGTATGGTTTACCTGGTGGATGAGCCCATGGCGGCTGCCATTGGTTCAGGGATGCCTGTAGATAAACCTGTAGGGTCTATGGTGATTGATATTGGCGGTGGTACCACTGAAATAGCGGTGCTCAGTTTAAACGGTATTGTTACTACCAAAAGCATTCGGATTGCTGGGGATAACTTAAATGAGGATATCAAAAAGTATCTTCGAGGTAGTTATAATTTGGCAATTGGGGATCGCACGGCTGAAGATATTAAAATCCGTTTAGGCTCTGCGGTTACCGGAGAGGATGACGATGAACTGGAAGTTCGTGGTCTCAGTCTTCAAACCGGTTTGCCCCACGTGGTACGGTTAACCAGTGCTGAAATTCGAGAATGCATCCAAGATACCCTGATGACCATTGTCCAAAGTGTTAAATCCGTGTTGGAGCAAACACCCCCCGATCTCGCTTCGGATATTGTGGATCGTGGGATTATGCTTACGGGTGGCGGTGCGTTACTGACAGGATTTGATGAAATGATTTCTCGTGAAGTGGATGTGCCGGTTCACATTGCAGCAGATCCTTTAACCTGTGTGGTGAAAGGTACTGAAAAAATATTAACGGATAAAGCTTACAGTAAAATCCTTGAATACACCCAATTCGACCCGCATATCATGCTCTAGGCTAGGGATTGTCCTGGTTGAACCCCGTATTCCTCAAAACGTGGGGAATATTGGGCGACTCTGTGCATGTACGGGCTCTCGGTTAATCTTGGTGGGTGATTTAGGCTTTTCGTTTCACGAAAAATATGTGAAGCGGGCAGGCATGGATTACTTGCAGCACCTTCAGCCGGAGCATTTTCAGGATTTCCCCGATGTTTTGGCGGCTTATCCAGGC
>JANWIO010000082.1 GCA_025449835.1 Vampirovibrionales bacterium | reverse complement strand
TGGCAGAAGCTTTTCAAAATGGACTCATTGTTTGGCCGAATGTGGGACATGTGGATGGTGATAATGGCGATCTCATTATTCTGGCGCCACCGTTTACGATTACAGAAGATGAAATTGAGCTTCTGGTCGCCAAATTGTCTGAGAGTATTACAGCGGTGGAGAATCAGTTATGAAAACCATGACCATGGCCGAAGCCATTGCTCAGTTTGTTTCTAATGGAGATACCCTGGTCATTGAGGGCTTTACCCATTTAATTTGTTTTGCAGCAGGTCATGAAATCATTCGCCAGGGGAAAAAGCATCTTACAGTCTGTCGCTTAACGCCAGATTTAATTTATGATCAGATGATTGCGGCTGGATGCGTTGATAAACTGGTATTCAGTTGGGCTGGGAATCCCGGTGTTGGGCCCTTAAATGCCTTAAGACGTGCTGTTGAACAAGGAGTTCCACATCCCCTTGCACTTGAGGAATACAGCCATTTTGGGATGGTGAGTCGCTTTGCCGCAGGGGCAGCCCATCTTCCGTTTATGCCGTTAGAAGACTATGCGGGGAGTGACTTACCGGAAGTCAATCCTCAAATTCGGACGGTTGAATGCCCATTTACTGGAAAACAATTGGCGGCGGTTCCTGCATTGAACCCGGATGTTACCATTATTCATGCGCAACGGGCAGATAAGGAAGGGAATACCCAGGTTTGGGGATTGCTGGGTGTGCAAAAAGAAGCTTGTTTTGCAGCGAAAAAAGTGATTGTTGTGGTGGAAGAACTGGTCGACACGGCAACCATTCGAAAAGATCCAAACCGAACATTGATTCCGGGAATGATTGTGGATGCAGTGGTTGTTGAGCCCTTTGGGGCCCATCCAAGTTTTGCCCAAGGGTATTACGATCGGGATAACGCGTTTTATAAAGACTACGCTGAGATCAGTAAGGATACGGCATCGATGCAGGCCTATTTGGATGAATGGGTGTATGGGGTTCCGGATAGAGCCACTTATTGTCAAAAATTGGGACCCAACTTGGATAAACTCCTTGCAAAACAACAACTCTGTGAGGCGGTGAACTATGGTTACTAAGACGCGCTGTACTTTAAAAGAATTGATGATTGCTTCTGCCAGTAATGAACTGAGAGAGGGCGAAGTGGTTTTTGTTGGGATTGGTCTTCCAAACGTGGCTTGTAACTTGGCCGTTAGGACCCATGCCCTGAACCTTACCATGATTTATGAAAGCGGCGCAGTGGGGACTCGGCCGGAACGCCTGCCTATTTCCATTGGAGATCCGGCTTTGGTGACCAGTTCCTTGTCGATATGTTCGATGTTTGACGTTTTTAATTATTATCTCCAAGGGGGACGCATTGATGTGGGATTCCTGGGAGGCGCCCAGGTTGATCGATACGGCAATATTAACTCAACAGTGATTGGTGACTATGAACACCCCAAAGTTCGCTTGCCAGGCAGTGGCGGGGCGTGTGAAATTGCGGTTCATGCAAAACGGTTGATGATTGTGACGCCCCAAAGTCTACGAGCCTTCCCAGAGCAGGTTGATTTTGTTACCAGTCCGGGGTTTTTGCAGGGGAATCATTCCCGCCAAAAGTTAGGGATTCCGGGCGCAGGCCCCCAGGTGGTGATTACAGATAAAGGAATTTATAGACCCTGTCCTGAAACTCAGGAGTTAATGCTGGTTTCCATTCATCCAGGCATTGGCTTGGATGAAGTGCGTGATACTTTAGGGTGGGCAGTTCGAGTTGCGTCGGATTGTTCCGTAACACCTGAGCCGGATGAAGCAGTGCTTCAGGTTCTGCGAGAAAAATTAGGGTCCTTTTAAAATGGTGAGGCCTCTTTCTGGAACGTACCTTCATCAAGGGCCTTCTGGTTTGGCTGGGAGAAAATCACAGAGGAATCTTCCATTTTCTGGCGTTTCTTCCTCAAAAAAACGATATTGGTCTGAACAAGTCAGCCGTTTATCACCCGAATTTCAGCCAATTGCCAAGACTTTTGGTGAGTTAGCAATGCAAGATAGTGGCGCTATTGAGTTTAATCCTCGTTATCCGAACAATGTAAAGCAAGTGCCTCGCTTTCCGTTGCCAAGCAATCCCGCTCAGATGAAACTGTCACTGGATCTCAAAAAACGCCTAAACCGTCTGGGTCTCCAGGTGGATATTGATGCCCATTATAATGTGATTGGTAAATTGCCGACGAACTTACCCAAGTCTTTTCTAGGAAGAGAGCGTATCCCAGTTCTTGCCCTAAAAGCACACTTAGATACGACCTATGAGCAGCCCAATCAAGGCGTGATACCCAAAATTCATTATCGCTACCAGGGGCAGCCTCTGGAGATCTCCTCTAAAAATAATAAAGGGGAGAAAGTGCTGTTAGATCCAGAGACCAGTCCTGCCCTTAAACGTCGGGTTGGTGAAGATGTGATTACAGCAAGCGGGAATACCCTTTTAGGGGCAGACGCCAAAGCGGGTGTGGCCGAAATTTTAGAAGCCTTAAGTGTCCTGCAAGACTATAACAATCAGCACCCCACAAAGCCACTGTATCATCCTGATCTGCGGGTGGTTTTTACTGTGGATGAGGAAACCAATTTACTGGGTGCCAGAACCATTGACTTAAAACGTCTGGGGGCTGATTATGCTATCGATTTGGATGACACAGAGCCTGGCCAGATCAATGTGCGTTCCTATTTCGGGCAAAACATTAATATCAAGATTCGGGCTCGTATGGTGCATGCGGCAGAAGCTGCCAATATCCGGTTAGCAAATCCGATGATGTTGGCTGCGCAGCTTGTTTCTAGTCTCCCGAAGAAGCAACTTCTAGAGAATAAAACCGGGCAGATGCAAGGCTATTTATTTTTGGATCAAATGAAAACGAATTTACATGAAGCGGAAATCTTAATTTTAGCGCGGGATTTTAATGAGGCAGGCGTTCAAAGAAAAGTAAAACAGGTGATTGATGCCGTTGAAAAACTGCAACAACAAATTCAAGGTGCTCCAGCGGAGATTCAATGGCGGGTAGAATCGGAATATCGCAATCCCAAAATTGATACTCGTTCTGTGTTTACTAGGCATCTGGTTCAATCTGCAAAAAATGCAGGGATTAAACCCAAAATAACAGGCTTCCGAGGGTGTAGCGATGCTGCAATCTGGTCTGAACGGGGGCTACCCACCATTAATATAGGGTGCGGCTGGCAGAATGCCCATCAATTGACAGAATGGGTTTCTGTCCAAGATCTCTATCGGATGTCTCGCTATTTGCTCAAAATCATTACTGATTGGCCGACGAACGGGCCTAAAATAACACTTCAACAAAAACGACAGCAGCTTTTTCAGCCCTTGGCATGGCCTAAGGTGAGCCAGAGCCCGAACTGACATTAGGGGCTTTCGGCGTTTCTTCCACAACGACGGGAGATTCCAAAAGCGTTAATGTGCCTGTATTGCTATTAAAGTGTGCCTCAACGCCCAGAGGAATGGGATGGTTTTTTTCTCCATGTCCAATGGGGAAGTTATAGCCTACAGGGATTCCCCGCTTTTTGGCTTCCTTGGTGATATCTTTGATAAAATTTTCCCACGTCAGGCCATAGTAAATGCCTTGAGTAAAGGGGGTTTGGGGAAATTCTCCAAAAACCACCCCTTTAATTTTATCCCAGAGTCCATGATTCACTAATTGGGAAAAAAGGCAGTCAGCTGTTTCATAATCGATTTTCCAGTCTTCCAAAATGAGGATTTTATCTTGGAAATCGGGTTGATAAGGCGTGCCAACTGTAGCAGCCAGTAAAGAGAGGTTGCCGCCCATTAGTTGCCCTTTGGCTTCTCCAGGAACGACGCAATCATACTTAGGGCCTGCATGAATAATGGTTGGGGCTTGTTTTGTGCTTTTGGGTGAAACCATCGACCAAAACGATTTTGTATCTTCCTTTTTTTGAGGTTTATTACTGGGAAATGACGCGTGAAAGCTTACAATACCCGCTTTTGCTTGGAGGGCAGCATGTAGAAATGTAATATCACTATACCCCGTTAAAATCTTGGGATGTTTTCGCATGAGATCCCAATTGAGCTTTTTTAAAAAATTAGGTCGAAAGGTTCCACCACCGCCTTGGATGGAAAAAATTGCTTTGACCAATGGGTTGGCAAAGGCTTTATTTATTGCGTTAGCCCGCCCTTCATCCGTATCGCTTAAATAATGCTTTCCAAACTGATCGGTTTTGGCGTATTGAACCACTTGGTAACCTTTTTGCCGAAGATAATGTACTGCATCCTGCATTTCTTCATCACATACCGGTGTTGCAGGAGCCACAATGGCAATGGTATCACCAGGATGCAATGCCGGTGGCTTTTTCAGTTTTTCAGCAGAAAAACGAATCGCCAGTTGTTTTATCTTGGCTGTGGGCCTATGAGTTGGTTGATAACCAATCAAATTGAAAAAGACCAGTTTTTACCCCCCCTCGTTTGTATTCCCTTAATTGGGCAATTTATTTTATACAACTTAACGATTTTAAGAATTTTATTTCAATGAGCGGTGTTATTTAGAACCTTGTTACGAGTGTGGCAGGAGAATTGAGTTGAAACATTTCTGCAAATTTTAAAACTAAAAGATTAATACTGGTGATGAGGCTCTATTTCGTGTAAAGTTTTGACCATGAGAGAAGCACTTTTGGAGGGTCCTCAATGACAAGTGCAATGAGTACAAGCACCGATATTGATTTAAAGTCCTTTCAGTTTATTTTGACCTCTGTTGAGGATCATATTGGCATCATCCAGCTCAACCGACCGGATAAGCTCAACGCCATTAATATGCCTTTAATGGAAGAATTGGTGAAGTGCTTAACGTGGATGGATCACAATGAGGACATTCGGTGCATCGTTTTAACCGGTAACGAAAGAGCGTTTGCCGCTGGGGCCGATATTGAGCAAATGGCCAGTGCCACCCCGGTGGATATGATCTTACGCGATCAGTTTGTATATTGGGACCGCATCCGCAAAATTCACAAACCCCTTGTGGCTGCCATTAGCGGCTATGCACTGGGAGGCGGCTGCGAGTTGGCTATGACATGCGATATGATTATTGCCTCAGAAACGGCGAAGTTTGGCCAGCCTGAGATTAACTTGGGCGTTATTCCCGGTGCCGGTGGCACACAACGTTTAACTCGGGCCGTTGGAAAAGCCAGGGCTATGGAGTTGGTTTTAACGGGTAATTTGTTTACTGCTCAACAAGCTTTGGAATGGGGATTGATTAACAAAGTTGTCCCGGTGGAATTGTATTTGGAGGAAGCCAAAAATCTGGCAAAAACTATTGCTTCTAAACCGCCCATTGCTGTCAGAATGGCAAAAGAGTCTGTGTTAAAGACCTTTGACACCAGTTTAGAAAGTGGGTTAGAGTTTGAGCGGAAAGCGTTCTATCTTTTGTTTGCTTCTCAGGATAAAAACGAAGGGATGAAAGCTTTTTTGGAAAAACGTCAGCCGGAATTTCAAGGCCGGTAGTGAAAGGAATAGCGGGATGGCAACAAAAACCTTTGAAAAGCTGATCTATGAACTTGAATCCAATGGCACATTGATGATTACCCTCAATCGTCCCGATAAACTCAATGCCTTTGATGATGATTTAAGTTTTGAATTAATTGACGCCCTGAAACAAGCTGAACGTGACCCCAAGGTACGCTGTATTTTGCTGACAGGGGCTGGGCGTGGATTCTGTGCGGGCCAAGACCTTCAAAGCAGAAGTATTTCACAATCCAATGGGACGAGCCCCCATTTGGGAGAATCCATTCGTAAACGTTATTTACCCATTATTTTTAAGCTAAGAACCCTTGAAAAGCCTGTGGTCTGTGCGGTTAATGGTGTTGCTGCCGGGGCCGGGGCAAGCGTTGCTTTTGCCTGTGACTATCGGCTTGCTGCTGAAGATGCGAGTTTTATTCAGGCCTTTATTAAGGTAGGGCTTGTGCCTGATTCTGGTGCTTGTTATTTGCTTCCCCGTCTCATTGGGATGGGACGAGCCATGGACTTGATGATGACAGGTCGCAAGGTGGGCGCTGCAGAAGCCCTTCAGATTGGCTTAGTAAATGAAGTCTATCCCCAAGAATCATTAATGGAAAAGGCAAAACAGTTTGCGGGTGAATTGTCTCTGGGGCCGACGAAGGCTTATGGCTTATTAAAGCGGGCTTTAAACAAAGCATTAGAAGTTGATTTGGAAACCTATCTGCATTATGAGGCTGATCTTCAGGAAATTGCAGGTCGGACGATAGATTTTAAAGAGGGGGTTTCTGCCTTTGTTGAAAAGCGGCCACCTGCTTTTTCTGGGCAATAAGGATTCAATACTGAAGAATCGGAGGATATGACTATGACAACTACCACCATTAGTGACGAAGAATTTCTCCAACGGATTCAATCCGGTGAAAAGATTGAAGCCAATGATCCAATGCCAGCAGAATATCGCGAAAACCTACTAAACTTATTAGAAATGCAGGCAGATTCTGAGCTCTCAGGAGCCTATGGCTATATTCCATGGATTGAAAAAGCGCCGACGGTTCATGAAAAACTTTTGGTGGCGCAGATTGTGAAAGACGAGATTCGGCATGCCTATGCCATTTATAAATGCTTGGAAGAGCTTGGTGTTGATATCGATAAGCGGATTCAGGAGCAGGATTTTGCGTATCGCCTGCAAGAAGGGGACGTGAATATCGGTACAGAGCGTGCCGCTAAAGATAAGCGGGTCAATATTTTTTATTACCCCATTGAAACCTGGACTGATTTTATTATGTTTAACTTCTGTATGGACCGAGGGGCCGGGCATCAATTGGAAGATGCCAAAGACTCTAGCTATGCGCCATGGGCCAGAGCCATTAAGACAATTTTTAATGAAGAAATGATGCATGTGAATCATGGAGATACTTGGGTTGAACGTTTGGCCAATGATCCTGCGACCCGAGACGAAGCACAAGCGGCATTAGAGAAATGGTTTAATCGCACCATGAATATTTTTGGTAGACCAGGCTCTAGGCGCAATTTAATTTACCAAAAATGGAGTCTCAAACATCGGGATAATGATGCAGTCCGCCAGGCATTTCGTCAGGAGATTGAAGAAAAGGTTGCAAAAGCGGGTTTGAAAATGCCTGAATGGACACCCAATTATGACGAAAACGTTTAAAACAGTTGGTGTTATCGGCTCAGGAACAATGGGGGCTGGTATTGCCCAAGTTCTAGCCCTATCTGGCTATAAAACCATTCTGTATGATTTAAATTCCGACATTCTAAAAGCAGCATTTCAGCGGATAGAGAAAACCATTCAGAAAGGAATTGAGCGCCAGAAGCTCCCAGAGAATGCCTTGGCGATTCTTGGAGAAAATTTAAAAACAACCATGGTATTAGAGGACTTTAGGCATGCAGCAGAGTTGGTGATTGAAGCGGTTCCTGAAGAGATGTCGATCAAACAAAAATTGTTTGAACAACTGGACCAGATTTGCCCTCCTGAAACATTTCTTGCCAGTAATACCTCATCGTTTTCCATTACGGCCTTGGCTTCCATTACAAAGCGTCCTCAACGGTTTGCAGGGATGCATTTTTTTAATCCTGTTCCTCTGATGACGCTGGTGGAAGTGATTCAAGGAAAGCAAACCGATATGGAATACTGTGAACAACTTTGTGATCTGGCGAAATCTTTAGGAAAAACGCCGGTTAAGGTTAAAGATACGCCAGGGTTTATTGTCAATCGTGTTGCCAGAGCATTTTATGGCGAAGCAATTCGGCTTCTCGGCGATGGTGTTGCGGATGTTGCAACCATCGATACCATTATGCGGGAAGAAGGCGGTTTTCGGATGGGGCCTTTTGAATTGATGGATTTGATTGGCATTGATATTAACTATGCTGTGACGCAATCAGTTTATGAAGCCTATTTTCAGGAACCGCGATTTAAACCTCACTGGATTCAACAACAAATGGTTGCTGCCGGACACCTTGGGCGTAAGTCAGGACAAGGGTTTTATCATTATGACTCGTGAAAAAATCTTGTTTTTGGCAGAGGATGCTGCTCAGTTTTCTTCTTGGATGAAATTAGTAGAAGAACAATCCTTTGAGGTGGCGTTACAAGTCATTCAGTCACCTGAACAACTGGAGCAAACGGCTCTTCGTGGGGTCCACTATGTTATTGAATGGTTACCAGTCTCCGACAATCTAAAAAAAACAGTACTAAAAAAAATAGGGCCAATGTTGCCTGAAAACATCCTTCTTTTATCTGCCACTCATGAGGGAATGGCAACAGCGGTTGCTTCGTGGCTTCCCCACCCTGGCCAATTGGTGGGATTCTCTCCGATGAGTCTTTATCGAGAAATCAAACACGTTACGTTAACCTTGCCGACGCAGGCTGATCCAGAAACGCGTCAAAAAGCAGACACGTTTTGTCAGACGTTGGGTCTGATACCCTATTGGGTCGAGGATGCGCCTGGGCTGATTTTTCCAAGGATTTACGCCATGATTGCCAATGAGGCTGCTTTTGCCTTGCAAGAGCATGTGGCGAGCGCTGCGGATATCGATACAGCCATGTGTCTTGGAACGAATTATCCCATGGGGCCATTGGCTTGGGCGGATCAAGTAGGTGTTGATACGGTTCTCAATATTTTGGAATCGCTTTGGCAGACGTATCGGGAGGAACGGTATCGTCCTTGCCTGTTGCTTCAAAAAATGGTTTTAGCAGGCTTGGTTGGGAAGCGCTGCGGTAAAGGCTTTTATCATTATTCATCGGCAGGTCAGGTTGTTGCCGAGAGTCAAAATCTTCAAGAGAAAGTGCAGGTGTAAGGTATAAAATGGTTTCTTCTCCTTTAGAATCCGTGGTGATTGTAGACGCCCTCAGAACCCCTATTGGCCGGTATGGTGGTGGTTTAAGTTCGGTGCGGCCGGATGATATGGCGGCTTTGGTGATTCAAGAACTCATTCGAAGAAATCCACAGGTGGATCCGAACGAAATTGAAGATGTGCTTTTAGGATGCGCCAACCAGGCGGGGGAGGATAACCGAAATATTGCCAGGATGTCTGCTTTATTGGCTGAATTGCCCTTGTCGGTTGGCGGTGGTACGGTTAATCGCCTTTGTGGCTCCGGGCTGATGGCGGTGAATGAAGCGGCTCATCAAATTGCAGTAGGTTCAGGTACGATTTTTATTGCTGGTGGTGTCGAAAGTATGAGTCGGGCACCTTTTGTAATGGGAAAACCGGATAAAGCTTTTCCCAGAGGCGATCAAAAAATGTATGACACGACCTTGGGGTGGCGTTTTACGAATCCCAAATTGGCAAAGCTTCATTATCCTTTTAGTATGGGAGAAACGGCTGAGAATGTGGCCGAAAAATATCAGATCTCCAGGGCTGATCAAGATCAATTTGCTTTTGAAAGCCAACAAAAATATCAGGGGGCCTTTGAAGCAGGCAAATATCAAGATGAAATTTTACCGGTTTCAATCCCACAGAAAAAGGGTGATCCGTTGGTTGTGGACGCGGATGAGCACCCTCGAAATGACACCACGTTAGAAAAATTAGCCACTTTAAAACCCGCTTTTCGAGAAAATGGCTCTGTGACTGCAGGAAATAGCTCTGGGATTAATGATGGCGCAGCGGCCCTTTTGATGATGACCGAATCCAAAGCCAAAAGCCTAGGACTCAAGCCATTGGTTCGACTGAAATCGACGGCGGTTGCTGGGGTTGATCCAGCTTGTATGGGATTAGGTCCCATTCCGGCCACAAAAAAAGCGCTTGATAGGGCTGGCTTATCCGTAAACGATATTGGTTTAATTGAGTTGAACGAAGCCTTTGCAGCGCAAAGCTTGGCCTGTATTCGCGAATTAGGTTTATCCCTTGAAAGAGTGAATTCTAATGGTGGGGCTATTGCGCTGGGTCATCCGTTAGGATGCAGCGGCGCTCGCATTTTAACCACCTTGATCTATGAGATGCGTCGTCGGCCAGATGTTCAGCTTGGACTTGCAACCATGTGTATCGGCGTGGGCCAAGGAATCGCAACGATTGTTGAGAAAGTGGGAGATTGACCATGACACTCTCTCAGTTGGTTCACGAAAATGACCCCGGAAAACCTGAAATGTCGTTTTTTACGGTGATGAAAAATCTGCTGGTGAACCCTCACAAGATTATTTCCAGTTATCACGAGGGGCATCTGCCCGATAAACTTATAATTCGAAGTTCTGTTTGGTTTTTATGCTTGGCTAGCGTATTTTTTGCCGTTATTTCCGTTGTAAATTATCCAAACACCTGGCACCTAACATCGATTCAGTTGGTACTTCGCTTTTTTGTCACTTGGCTCATCATGGGCTTTTTTCTGATCCCCTTGGCAACAGTTATTTGGGCGATTCTTCAGCGATATGCCGCTTGGTTTTTTAATGTTGAAATTTCAATTTGGCAAATATTGGGTATTGCTGGCTTTGGAATCTTTTATTATGCGCTGATTTTTTTGCTGGGCATCCCGTGCGCTATTTTTGAACCTGCTTCTCCATTTGCGATTCAGGGGATTTTATTTGCTTTAAATTTGTCGGCATTTATTTTATCCATTCGGCTTTTTAAACACGCTTACGCTATTTTTGGCGGCTTTTCTTTCGGAAAGTCTCTTTTGGCAGCAGTTTTTCCCATTATTGTTATTATTTTGGTGTATGTTGCCACAGTGTTGTTAAGTCGCTTTGCCAGTTTTCATCATGTGTAGCAACATACAATCAAGGTTTATCTCGATATCAGCTTAGGAGGTTTTTGTATGACCCGAGACTATCAACTCTTTATTAATGGTGAATTTGTGCCAGCGGTTTCTGGTGAAACCTTTGAAAGCATCAATCCCTATAATCAGGAGGTTGTGGCTTGTTTTGCAAGAGGAAAAGATGCTGATATTGACAAAGCAGTGAAAGCCGCAAGAAAAGCCTTTGAGGAAGGGCCTTGGTCTCGGCTGTCGGGGCAAGAACGGTGTGATTATATTATCAACCTTGCTGACAAGATCAGTGAAAAATCAAAAGAATTATTACCTTTTGAAGTCGCTGATTCGGGTTCAACATTTAAAAAAGCCAAAGGCGACTTCTGGCTTGCGGCCAATCAATTGAAATATTTCGGTCATTTGGCCACCACGACGAAATTTGAAGAAATTTTGGAAGATTTGTCAAAGCCGGGTGTGAGCAAAAATTATCTGCTTCGAGAGCCTATCGGGGTATGTGGCCAGATTATTCCATGGAATTTTCCGCTGATGATGGCCATTTGGAAGCTGGGTCCTGCTTTGGCCGCAGGATGCACAGTCGTGTTGAAGCCTGCTGAAGAAACGCCGCTGAGTGCCATGGAATTGGCAAAACTGATCCAAGAAGTTGGCTTTCCACCAGGTGTCGTCAATATTGTAACAGGATATGGTGAAGAAGCTGGGGCTGCATTGGTTGCGCATCCTAATGTGGATAAAGTTGCCTTTACGGGCTCCACGGAAATTGGTCGCCATATTATGTCTGAAGCGGCCTGCAATATGAAGCGGGTGACCTTGGAGTGCGGTGGAAAGTCTGCCAATATTATCTTAGAAGATGCAGATCCCGATATTGCCATTGATGGGTCGCTTTACGCGGCCTTTTTCCATGGGGGGCAATGCTGCACTGCCGGTTCTCGCTTGTTGATTCCAGCGTCTCAAAAAGAGCAATGGGTTGAACAATTGGTTGAGCGAGCACGCCAAATTCAATTGGGAAATCCCATGGATAAAAATACCGATTTAGGGCCATTGGTGTCTCAAAAGCAGCTCAACCGGGTGCTTTCCTACATTGAAAAAGGAAAGTCAGAAGGGGCTAAGCTTCTTCTGGGGGGTCAAAAACCCTCATCGGAAGGGCTTGAGAAGGGATTTTTTGTGGAACCCACCATTTTTGGTGAGGTGAATAACAAAATGACCATTGCTCAAGAAGAAATATTTGGGCCGGTTCTCAGTATTATTCCCTATCAAACAGAAGCCGAAGCGGTACAGATTGCCAACGATTCTATTTACGGTTTAGCCGGAGGTGTTTGGGGTCGAGATACAGAACGGGCTTTTGCTATGGCAAAACAGCTTCGAACAGGAACAGTTTGGGTTAATGAGTATCATCTGATCAGCGAGAAAGCTCCCTTTGGCGGTTATAAACAATCTGGAATTGGCCGAGAAATGGGGCCTGAAAGCCTGTACGAGTATACTGAAACAAAGCATATTTATGTGGATGAACTGGGTTCTCGGGAGAAAAAGTTTTGGTACGATACGCTTATCAAGCCATCTTCATATTCTGCAACAACATCATAAATTGCTTTCTTTCTCTCAAAAGGTAGATTGATGGGCAATATTACTCTGATGTTTCTAGGTCGTTCATCAAAATGTGTTTAAGTTTTCAAAGGCGTGGTCGATATCAAAAAAAAGCGATTGCCTTATAATAGAACTATGGTTTTAAAGAGAGTGGAAAGCGCAGTGAGTGGCAAAAAAAATTAAACCAATTTTGAAATCAAAAGCAGCCCGATATGGACTTTTGATATCGGCGGTTTCGCTTGCAATGAGTTTGGCATTACAGGCGGTTTTGTATCAGCCGGGCGGCAATCATTCCTTGCAAAACCGTAAGCCATATGCTGTTGCCGAATTGGTTTTATTATTGCCTTTGGCGTTTTTAATAACACTGTTGTCCGCGATCCAAGTGACCCGCCTGAATAAAGACTTTTGGAAAAGAGCCCATGCCAATGGGTTTTCACTGCCTGAGATTCTGATTGCCATTGCCATTATCGCGGTTATTACGTCGCTGACGATTATCTCCATCGTCTATAATCGGCAAGATCCTGCACAAGTGACGGAAGAAAATAAGGAAATCGGAAGTTTAAATGAAGCGATGCGTCAATCTACAGCAGAGTATGGCGCTTTAACCCTGGCCAGTGGTAATACAACCGATCCCCTTGCGATATTTAATCATTTAAATGCGCAATTGAATGAAGTGATTACCTCTTCGGAATTTGGCTCAAGTGCCTCCGTTCGGCATCAACTTTACAACGATGAAGAGCGCTGGGTTCGTCCGGGGTGGTGGACGTATAGTGGAATCTCTGGGTCCGTTGCCGAAGTAGAGGTAACGTATAAAAAATATAACGATACCTGGTGTTATTTGGTTCCTGCCGATGGTAGTCCATCGACCCAGCTCCATAGCCTGTGTTCTAGTGTCTCGGTTTCAACCCCACCCCCCCAAACGTATTCCGCTGACAACCCGCCACCAGCACCCACATTGCCCCCAACGCCAGCGCCAGGACCAACGCCAAGTCCAACGCCAGGGCCACCGCCAACCCCGACCCCAACGCCAGGTCCAACGCCAAGCCCAACGCCAACGCCAGTCTCTTGTTCTCCATCGTGGCCCAATTCAAGAAATGTCACGATTCAGACTATGGTCTGGTTTACGAATGATGCACAAGTTGATACAAATGCTACGCATTACGACTGGTATCTTTATCAAAAACATGTCGGGTTAATTGAACAAGGTACCGATAGCACAACCATATGCATGCCAACGCAAGTCCCGTTGAATGTTATTTTTACGTATTTAGGGGTGGATTCCTATACGGATAGCCATGGTCAAACTATCGATACAAAGACCTCGGGTGGAAGTTATGCAACGTGTAGCCCTGCAATGCAGCCCGATCAGTATGAATTTGTGGTGCCGGACAGGTCTCAATACCCTGGTGCACCCCAGTATGCAATGCTGCCGCTTATGGCAATGGCTTGCCCAACAACCTGGGGTGGTACTGGTAGTAACTATTATACCCCCCCTACGGACCACTTATATGACTGCGGCCCAAACATGATGGGCACGGGTCTTATGAGTGACAATATGTTGGGGCAGGGGGATAATGATCCAATGATGTATAATAGCGGGGGAACGTGTAATCCAACCCCAACACCTGCGCCAACCCCGACGCCAACACCGACACCAACACCGACACCAACACCAACACCGGGCCCAGCACCGGTTGGAGGATTTGGCGGTGGACCTTGTCCCGCGGGTCAAATTGCAGTGAATATTTTTGCAAATCCCCAAATTCTGGATGGACTCTCAGGTAATGGCGAAGTAGTCGATATGAATGGCGGGGGGAAAATTAATGCTTCACTCTATTCTGGTACAACACTCATTTCATCAGCCTTCATGGACCTCGATACTGGTACTAACACGACCCTTTGTGTGGCACCCAATACC
>JANWIO010000081.1 GCA_025449835.1 Vampirovibrionales bacterium | reverse complement strand
TCTTTCCTATGAAGTAGTAAGCATGAGTATTTTATACTCACCTGCTTATCACATAAATTCGGTGTAACTCCGAAACAGTTCATAAAATACCAAGCCTTTTGACTTTGTGTTTTATAAACTTCAGGTTAAAGTCCTGCCCCAGCCCTCCACACTGATATTTTTTTGAAACATCGAAAAACAGAGCCCTCTAAAAGTACAATATAGAGGCGAGATCAAAGGAGGTGAGGCAGGGTTAAATTTGGGTTTTGAAGCATTCGCAAAATAATTCTCTTTGGACAGTTTCGCAGATTTATTCTTTTATAAAGTTTTTCTTACTCCTCCTCCTCACACTGGTTGAAAAAACTTTTGTGTTATTTCAATCAAAGAATAGATGGCTACCTATCCTTATTGATAATGTTGATGCTTCTGAGAGACGATAGAGACGTTGTTAAAACAACGTCTCTATTATTTTTCAATAGAATTTTGTTGTTTTTAAAATAAATGAGAAGCTTTCAAGCTGACTTTTTCCAGCATCTTCTCCGGCATATAATAATGAAAATATTCCCATCAAATTGGATAATGTGGAAAACAAGACTAAATGGATATTGAATCTTCGCAATGGGATGAATGGGAAGCTCAGTTTAGAGAGCTGGCAAAAGATGTGCCCCAAGTGAGCTATACAGGTGCCATCAAGGGTGCCAAACACTATCTTTGTTTATACGGCGAAAACGGCCTGAACGAAGAAGAAGAATTCGAAGAGTTAGCCCTGATGCGCCAACAAAAAACAGATTTAAAACGAGTAGAAGTGGATACCGCCTATTGGCAGGATACTGTCTTATTTATCCCAGCCCAATAAACGCATATATTGAGAAAAGGACCATGCCTGAAGAAGATGAAATCGAAAAACAAGAAACCGTAATCCCATCCCCTTCATTTGAAAAATATTTTCAGCTTGACGAGGCGGTTGGTTTATTGCCTTTTGTGGAAGAAACCTTTGAGCAGGGTCACCAGGAATTATCACAACTTCAGGATGAAATTGTCCTCTACAAACGAATGTATAAAGCTCGTAAAACAGAAAAAAACATAGAAACCAAAGCTATGGAAGAGTTATTGGATTATAAATGGCATGTTTACCAAGATTGTTTTTACAAATGGGCTCAGGTTCTCACCGAAAAAGGGATTCAGGTGAAGGATTTTAGGGAAGGATTAATTGATTTTCCCTATAAAGCCAAAGATGGACGAGAATTTTTACTCTGTTGGCGTTTGGAAGAAGAAGGCTTGTTTTACTTTCACGATCTATATGAAGGCTTTCGGGGAAGGAAACCCATTACCCTCTTGCCAGATTAATAAAGGCACTCGTTTTTATTTTGAGACTTCCCAAACTGTAACTTTTTATTTACATTCTGTCATCAAGTTTTACATAAATTGTTTTTATATAAACAAGAGAGAATAAGAGAACCCCCTGTGATGCCTTACATTTGGCAGAGCAGGCAGGTGGAGAAAGGAATGTATCAGACATGGTCGCATCATTAAATGGCGTCAACTCATTAAATGCCTTAGAAATATCAAACTCATTACAACAATCCAATAATGCAAGGTTGCAGTTACTGACCGATCCCAATATTAGTGGCGTTAGTGGAAGCCAACTGACTGACGCTTTAAACCAAGCAAATGGCATTTTTAATTCCCTGCAAGGTGGAGGCCTCGGTGGTGGATCGGATTTCCTTTCAACCCTCGGCGGTGTTGGTTTACAAAATATGGATTTATACGGTCTCAGCAATATTGGTTTAGGGTCGTTTGATTCCAGCGGCAATGATCAATATTTAGCCGGAGCCCTCAGTCCAACGTCCAGTATTGGCGCAGGTATTGCATCCTTTATGACCCCAGGTACCATGGGTGGCACCTTAATGCAAGAAGCTTATGCCGCTCAATTTAAACAGGATCAGCAACAGGCTCAACAGTTGCAATCGTTGTATTTACAAGATTATCAAGCCCTCTCCTTGAAAAAGCAGATGGGAGGCGGTTTAACCATAAGCGATTATGTTCAAGCACAGCAAATTACAGCCGCTTTACAACAGGCAACCGCGAAAGTACAACAAGACTACATGACACTTGCCACACAAAGTGGTGGGTTGAGTAATAGTGTTGGTTCACAAGGTGCAAATCCCCTGATGAGTGGATTAGGGTAAAGTTTTTAAGGACAAATCTTACAAAAACTTGTCAATCCAAGCTGCAAGCTCTTCTTTAGTATGAAAATTCTTCCAGTGCTCCTTGGCTTTATTTTGCTTGGCGTTTGCATCTTCCCGATTAAAGAAATAGGTATCCGGAATTGCAGAAATCTTATATTTTTTTTTGGTTTTAGGGCTATTATCGATATTAATGTGAGCAACTTTGACTTTGCCCTGATATTTTTTATCCTGGGCTAGTTTTTCCAGCTCGGGCTCCATTTGATTGCAAGGTGGGCACCATGGCGCTCCGAATTTGAGTAAAACCGGTATTTTGGCGTTTAAGACTTCGTTTTCAAAATTAGCATCCGTGACCTCAACCACCGAATGAGCCTCATTGTTCTCTGACGCAGCGGTTTTCACATTTTGAACTGCTGCCTTAGCTATTTTGGAAGGCGCAGGGCCCACAAAAGGCATGGCCATGGAGAGTAAAAGTCCCATTAAAACTGATTTTTGTGGTGCTCTAAAAGAAGTCCCAGTAGTTGCAGGTGCTTTAGATGTATGGCCTGAAAATTGTGGAATGGGTTTCGTTTTTAAGGGCATTACCCGAGGCCCCGGAGTAATGGGTTGAATCATAAAAAAACTCCCTTTTTCCTAAATTACAAAATTTGAATCTTCTACACAAAACCACAACATCTTTCAAATAACAAGGCTTTCTTGATCATCATTTGATTCTCATAGCACCTTCGGCACTCTTTTTTAAGAATTATTACAAACGACGCAATTTTGGTATTTGTTTGGACTTAAGTCTATCAAAGGATCAAATCAGACATAAAAAAGGACTCGCTGGATGACAATGAAAACGATCTTTTCTCCGCTATACGCAACTTCGAGACTCCCAAAAAGTTCTCTTCAATATACTCATGTCCAATTTTCAGGACAACCTTTGAAGGCTTCTTATCGGGATAATGCAGATATCCAAGAATATTACGATTGCATCAAAGCTGGTAATTATCCAATATTATCTTTAAAAGAAGAGAGAGAACTCACGAGTACTATTGCCAACGGATTCAACCTCTTATCAAAGCTTCTGGTTCAAGGAATACAAAAACAGTATTCAATGGATAAGGATGACGACATTGAAGTGTCTGCCCAAAAACTGTCTACAAAGATGGATCAATATTTTTTCCAATTCTACGAAGAACGAAAAGAAGCTGCATCAAAAGCAAAAAGCTATTTAAGCCAATTACAAAATGCATTTCCATTGAATCAAAAGGATTCTGCTCAATTGAATCATCTGATCGAATGCTTAACACCTGATCAAGATGGCATTATTAAACGATTTTCAAAGAAAGAGGAAGAACAAGCCACAAAACTCACCGCTAATCTCCTTTCACAAAACAACTCAACATTTTCACAGTTGATTCTCGACACCCAAAAAGCCTTTGAAAACTTTTTCGCTTATAACGCTTTTTCAAGAACCAAAGCCGTTGGTGAAATCAATGAAGATGTGACCCACCTCGTTGCCCAACTGGATAAAACACGACTAGTCGACAATAAAAACAAAAAACCATTGGCTTTAAGAATGGAAAAAGGGATTTTTGACCTTGTGAATCATCTTGTTCAAAGTACAAAAAAACAGACGAGAGAACCCCTTTTGTACCTCTTTGAAAAAGAAAATCGAGGACGGGTCATAAAAACAGCACAAACAATAGTGAAAGCCAAAAACAAGTTGGTGACACATAATTTACGACTTGCGCTGCCAAAGGTCAAAAAGTATCGGGGACAAAACTTAGATCTGCCGGATCTGATTGGGGAAGCAAACTGTGGCTTAATGCGTTCAACTGAAGTGTTTGATTATCAAATGGGACTAAAATTTTCAACATTTGCAACCTGGTGGACAATGCAACCCCTCAATCGAACTGCAACAGCCCAAAAGAATCAAATTCATAACAAAAGCATTACAACCAAAGATGTTACCCAACTTTCTTCTGCCAAACATCAATTTCGTGGAATTTATGGACATCATCCAGAACCGCCGGAACTCGCAATATACTTATATACAAATGAAGAATATCGCAGGGATCCAAGCACAAAAGAGCTGGATCAAGCAATGTCAATTGTTTCTGCCTTTAATGCAAGCACTACTTTTCACAAAGCCTATCGGTCAACACAAACGGCTCTGAGCCAAGAAGCAAAAATTTCACAATTATTGCAGGCCGAAAGTGAGTTTAAAGCGGAACATAAACGTCCTCCAACAGATACCGAACTTATTAAGATCTTAAACTTTAAAACAAACACTCGCTCTCTCCATAATCTTCGCCTTGCAGTAGTCGAAAAAGAAGTGTTAAACGAAAAATTTGCATCCATCCGTCAAAAAGAACAAGAATTTCTGACCCAATATGGCAAAAAACCAAACAATCATGAATTTGCGTTTTATTTGGTTCATGGCAAAGCTCCTCAGGAGGAAGAACTACAAAAAATGGAGGAATTCCTGAAAAAACTGAAGCAGGTTGAAACCATTACGAGATCCGTTAAAGTAACCCATCAGTTTTCTGAAACAGAGGGAGCCAATGGGGTAGAAAAGACCAGAAAAAGCATTGATCTTTTACCAGATCCGAGATCCGAAGGCCGGAATTCTCAAACAAAGCCAGAAGAACTTCAAGAAAACATTTTAAACAATTTATTTAAAACGCTTAATGACCGGGAGGAGGAAGTTCTACGACTTCGTTATACACCACCGGCTCTAACGCTGATGGAAGTTGGCAAACACTTTGGTCTTACGAAAGAACGTATTCGACAAATTGAAGCCAGAGCTATCAAAAAACTGCAAAAATATTGCCTCAAAAATCCTCATTTAACCCAAGTGGCGATGGCTGCTTTGGGAGTTGAAACAGAGAACTAAAGAGCCCCTCCCAACAACATAAAAAGAAGCTACCGAGTTTTAGCTTCGGTAGCGTGACTTGGGGAGGAGGTTGGGGATGGGTCACCGAATGTTCGGTTTCCCATTACATAATTGTCTTCGATCGGATTGTAATAATCTTTAGGAAAAATTCGGGGAAAAAGAGAATAGTGTTACAAATCTTAAAATAGTGACATCGGATCATTTACCATTGTTTTTATACAAATAGAACATCTCTCTTCTCCTTATCTTCTCTCTTTTCTTTTAAAACCCCATTTTGGGGTTTTTTCTTTTAATTGGCATAAAAAAGGCTATCCTTGTCTCTTTCATCAAAGGCGGAGAATTAAAATTTTTGCCCGCAACAGAATGTATTTTCAAAACATAGATCAATCACTTTTTAGCGCAAACTAAGGGAATCAACGCAATTGTTATCATCCGAATCCCTCTATGTTAAATGTAGCGTTTCTTAAAATAAAATCATTGACAGTAAAGACACATTTTTATGTCTTTAAAAATCAATCAGTTCGTCTTTGGGCCTTTTCAATTTTGATAAAATGTGTTATTTCTAGTAATTATAAATTATTTTTTATTCAGAAACATTTGGCGCAAATTAGAGTGAAAGGAGTACTCCCGAATGCCAATTACCTTTTCAGTAACCTGTGATACAGATGAAGAACTCGCTCGGTTTATAGAGAATCTGCGTTTTGGAAAAGAATTATCTGCTGCCCTCCAAAAATCTGCGATGAAAGCCTCTACCGGGACAGTAACCAAGGAAGCACCCACCCCAAAAGCTCCCAAAAAGCCAGCAAAAGCAAAAGTTACAAAAGTAAAAACACCAAAAACAAAGAAAACCACCACCCCTAAAACAGCATTAAAAAAATCCACAAAAACAATAAAAGCTGTTAAAGCCTCCAAAACGGAAAGAAAACCTGGAAAACTCGTTCCGATTATCGAAGGTGGTATTGGTGAACTGGTTAAAAAAGGAAAGCCCTTCCGGAGTAAAGATGTGACAGAGTGGATCATGAAAAAACATCCTTCTTTAAATCAAAGCTCTGTTACAACGGGCGTTAGTAAACTTTTGAGTGAGTCTAAACTCTCTTCACAGCAGATTAAAGATACGGTGGGTAGACCTTATCGGCTCTACAAACCCTAATCAAACGTCTTAAACGATTGGAAAAATCCCTTGGCCTTCTTCTTTGGTTCAAGGGATTTTTCTTTGGTGAAACTTAAACAAATTGTCATTCTCGCCCCACGAAACAACAAAAAAGAAGCTTTGCATCTTGAGATAGGAGATGAAAGCTTCTTTTTTTAGAGACGATTTTATTTTACGCAGAAACAGGCTGTTCCTTTGAAGAAGCCTGAGTTAACAACTTTTTATACCCAGACAGACCAATTGTTAAGGCAAAAAGCATAATGATTGCAGAGATGAAATAGGGAGACTCTGCACCATAATGCATATACAGATAGCCTGCTAACAATGGGCCAAAGAAACGAGATAGGCTTGCCAATGACTGAGAAACCCCCATGGTTTCACCTTGTAGTGATTCATGAGCTCCTTTTGAAATACTTGAAATTAAGGCAGGATTACACAAGCCTTCGCCTAGAGCTAACGCACCGGAGGTAAGCAATAACCAGGCCAATGTGTGAATCAGAGGCATTGCTGCCAAACTAACCACCATAATGGAGCACCCTAAGGTGGTTAAGTTTTTGTCGCCCAGCTTCGGCTCTAACCGACGGACCAAGCCACCTTGCACCAAAGCCATTACAAAGCCAAGGTATCCAAACATGGCATAAATCCCGATAGAGGATAATTTGAAGAGGTCATGGGATAACCAAGTGTAGGTGGCTTCCATTTGAGCGAAGGCAAACACAACAATAGCATAGGTAACAATCAGCGAACCCACTGTATCGGACAAGCGATCTTGAATGACACCCAGTGAAAATGTTCTACGCCCCACCAAATGCTGGGAATCTCTGAAGGTCAAAGACTCTGGGAGTATAAAGAAGGCTGCCAAAGTATTGGCTAATGCAAGTAGGCCAGCGGCAAAGAAGGGGAAACCGAGTGCAAATGAAGGTACAATAGCTTGACCCAATAAATTCAAGGCGCCACCAATAAATGGACCAAAGGCAAACCCTAATCCAAAGGCTGCACCAATCCACATTCCTAAATTACGGGTGCGTTGTTCTTTGGGAGAAATATCAGCAATGTAAGCTTGGGCTGTTGCCAAGTTACTGCCTGCAATCCCGTCAACTGCACGGGCAACCAGAAACCAGATAAAGGACTTAGACCAAGCCAACATAAAGAATGAAAGAGAGGTTCCTAATAAAGACACAATCAAGACGGGGCGTCGGCCAATTTTGTCTGAAAGGCGACCCAAAATTGGCGCAAACAAAAACTGCATTAAGGAATAGATCCCTAAAATAAGCCCCACCTGAAACTCATTCAAGTGGTAGCTACGGGCATACAAAGGGAGTAACGGAAAAACAATCCCAAACCCGAGCAGATCAATAAAAACAATGGTAAAAATAATCCAGAAAACACTTTTATTAACAGGTTTCACAACATCATTCCTCCTGTGTGAGATGCGTTTGCAATATTGAAAATTTTATTTCTCCTAAGCGTTCTATTGAATTATACTGAACACACATGCCACACTCAAGGGAAAGGAATGAAAAATGGTTTATTTTGCAATGGTTTACGGCTTATTAACTATTATTGGTGGGATGGTTGGCTATTTTGTAGCAGGTAGTATCATTTCCATCATCAGTGGCTCCATTTCAGGGATTCTCATCTTGCTTGGCGCAAAGGCGCTTTTGAAAAAACAGAATTATGGTTATTTCATCATTTTAGGCTTGTCGGGTTTACTCGGAAGCTTTTTTGGCTTCAAATTCTTCGCTTCATTTTCGCCCATGCCCGATGGCCTCATGCTCCTACTCAGCGCCATTACCTTTGTGGGATTTCTGCTCCAAAAACCACAACTTCTTCAAAAGGCTTCCTAATCCTTCTTATTGAGAGAAACACAAAATTTCCTCTAATGTTTTTTTGGAGTTCATATTGTCGTGAGCAATCGGATTCAAGAAAATTTAAAAAAATTGATGGCAGAGCTCCCTGAGGATCACCCAATCCGAGTGGTTGCCGTCAGTAAATATGCCTCTCTTGATCAAATCTTAAATGCTTATGATTTTGGTATTCGAGATTTTGGTGAAAACAAAATCCAAGATTTTGAAAATAAATATGCCCAACTCCCATCGGAAATAGCACAATCCATCCGTTGGCATTTCCTGGGACATTTACAACGAAATAAAATTAAGAAAACGCTTAAAAATCGGTTCTTTCTGATTCACTCCATTGATTCGCTCGCTTTGGCAGAATCTCTCTCTGCCGAAAACGAAAAAACTCAAACCGTCCAACCGATTTTACTTCAACTTAATTTAACGCGTGAAAGCCAAAAGACAGGTTTTCTTGAAGAAACCTTAAATGAGGATTTTGACAAGCTAATCCGTCTTAAAGGAGTTAAAATCAAAGGGTTCATGGCATTAGGACCCCATACCAATAACCCTGATAAAAGTAAGCAGGTCTTTCAACATCTTCAAAACCTTAAAAATAAAATTAGCTCAGATTTTAACACCCCCTTACCAGAACTTTCGATGGGAATGAGTCAAGATTTTCACCACGCAATTGAATGTGGTGCTACAATAATTAGGATAGGGAGCCGAATTTTTGGTTCTTTGTAGTAATTGCTCAGGTTACCGTTAGATAGAACAAAGGATAGTATAGAGGAGGTTGTTCTTACCTATGAGCGGATTTGTAAATCGAATAAAGAGCTGGGTTGTTGGCGACGATTTTGAAGAAGATGTTTATAGCATCGATGAAGAATTTGAACCAGAACGCCCAATGTATCACACAATATCGCAAGAGGATCCCTTCATGGAGCGTCCCAGTAAACGTCAAAAAAGCCTTAAAGTGGTTGAGCATCCAGGAGTGCAAAGTACACAAGTTATTGTTATTGAACCAAAAGCATTTGAAGAATCACTTGAGATTGTTGAATATTTAAGAGCAAAGAAATCTGTTATCTTAAATTTACACTTATTAGATACAGCCCAATCGCAACGGGTGGTTGATTTTCTTTCTGGTGCAACGCATGCAATTGACGGCAACCAACAACGTATTGGGGATGGTGTTTTTATCTTTA
>JANWIO010000080.1 GCA_025449835.1 Vampirovibrionales bacterium | reverse complement strand
TGATCGTTGAAGACGGGAGGGGTGCATTTTAATTTCTTCTTGCCGCCAACGCCCCTGTATACTTAAGCTTTTTGGAACATCTATAACCACAATGGTGCCATTGGTAGGCCCCAAGCTTTCAATAACCGAGAGAATATCATCGTCTCGGTACAATTTATCCATTCGAACCAAGTGTCGCTCCCGATCAATGGCGCTAAACCCCGTCTCAAGCTGCTCGTTGGGAGCAAGATCAACTGCCGCAAAACGATGTTTTAACCCTAAATCAGAAACAAACTGATCTGTAATCTCTTCTTTTAACTGCATTTGTTCTGTACTATGCTGATAACATGCTTTTGTATCATTTCATCATACCTTAATCACCTGGAGGAGGACAAACATCCGTGTTACAAGCTGGAATTGTGGGCTTGCCCAACGTTGGTAAATCAACGCTGTTTAATGCGTTAACCTCCACCTATCAGGCTGAAAGTGCAAATTACCCCTTTTGCACCATCGAACCTAATAAAGGTATTGTGAAAGTCCCTGATCCACGCCTGCAAAAGCTGGCTGAGATTAACCATTCAGAGGATGTTATTCCAGCTGTTTTTGAATTTGTCGATATTGCCGGTCTGGTCAAAGGGGCTAGTCAAGGGGCTGGGCTGGGGAACCAGTTTTTGGCACATATTCGAGAAGTGGATGCCATTGTTCACGTAATTCGCTGCTTTGAAGATGAAAATATTATCCATGTGGAAGGGTCTGTAAACCCCGTGCGAGATGCTGAGATTATCACACTGGAACTGGCATTGGCCGATGCGGACTCCATTGAAAAACGTCTTGCCCGGCTCAATAAAGGGAGAAAAGGGGCTTTAAAGGAAATGGTCCTGGAAGCAGATCTGTTGGAAAAGATTTTAACCTACGTTTCTGAAGGAAAACTGGTCCCCCTCCACGAACTAAAAGAAGAAGAGCAGCTTTTGCTCAAAAGCCAACACCTTTTGAGTACCAAGCCGGTTCTCTATGCGGCCAACGTTAAAGAAGAGGAACTGGCGGATCCAGTTCAAAATCCCCATTACCAAGCCTTGGTAAAGTTTGCAAAAGAAACCGGTCACACCGTTATTCCGATTTCAGCTCAAATTGAAGCAGAGCTCGGGGAACTGGGTGCCCAAGAAAAAGCCGACTACTTACAAAGCTTAGGAGTTCAAACCTCTGGCGTTGATCAACTGATTAAAGCCGCTTTTGATGTACTCGGGCTGGAAACATTTTTAACCGCTGGCCCCAAAGAAACTCGGGCTTGGCCTTTTAAAAAGGGGATGACAGCCCAAGAATGTGCAGGAATCATCCATACCGATATTGAGCGTGGCTTTATTCGAGCTGAAACCATTGCATACAAAGATTATATTAATACTGGATCTGAAAAAGAGGCTAAAGAGAAGGGGCTCATGCGCCAAGAAGGACGAGACTACTTGATGAATGATGGGGATGTTGTTTATTTTCGGTTTAATGTATAAAAACATTCATCTTAAGCTGTTTCAATCTCTGCTGATAACTGAAAATAACCCTTTAAGGCGATTCAAAAAGTATTTAAAACAGCGTATGGTATAAATTCTGTAACCTTTATCGTAAAAGACCTTATCCCATGAGACGCAAAATAAGACTCAGCGCTTCTTTTAATTGAGTTGGTTGAGATAATGAACGATATTCTGGAAATCCCCTCTCTTGAAGAGCGATTCAAAATCCTTGAACGTGCTGTTTCAGCAACCAGCAATGGCATTTTGATTACAGATCCCGCTCAACCGGACAACCCCATTATTTACGTCAATCCAAGTTTTGAACGGATTACGGGATATCAAGCTGAAGAAATCATCGGAAAAAACTGCCGATTTCTTCAAGGAACCGATCGAAATCAACCGATTTTAGAAGACTTGCGAGCTGCCCTGCGAGAGGGCCGTGATTTTCATGGGGTTTTGCGAAATTATAAAAAAAATGGAGAACTATTCTGGAACGAACTGACCATCTCACCTGTCCGGGATGAATCTGGACAGATCACCCATTTTGTGGGCATTGCTGCAGATATATCCAAGCGGGTGCTATTACAATCAGAGCTTCACAAAACCACGAACCTCCTTTCCTCCATTATTGAAAACATGCCCGCCATGGTGGTTTTAAAAGATGCCCACGAGTTGCGTTTTGAATTATTGAATAAAGAAGGAGAAGACTTGCTGGGATACAAAAAAGAAACTTTTTTAGGAAAAAATGATTATGATTTTTTCCCCCCAGAACAAGCTGATTTTTTTACGCAAAAAGACCGAGAAACCCTCCAAGAAAAAACGTTAAAAGATATTCCTGAAGAGTTTATCCAGACTCGAGAAAAAGGAATCCGAGTGCTCCACACCAAAAAAGTCCCGATTCTGGATATGGAAGGGAGTCCGGCTTATTTACTGTTGATTTCAGAAGATATCACACAAAAAAAACTCGCAGAGGAAGCTTTACAAAGGGCCTATCAAGAGTTAGAAAATGAAGTTCGCAAAAGAACCGCAGAACTTGAAGAAACCAACCAAGCCTTACAACAACAAATTATTGAACGAGAAAAAATGGAGGAAGCCTTAAAATCAAGCGAATCCAAGTTCAGGCGGCTCTTTGATTCCAATATTATTGGGATTCTTTTTGCCGATATTTATGGAAACGTCTTTGATGCCAATCAGGCTTTTTTAGACATTGTGGGATATTCACTGGATGACTTCACGAAACAACATCTTTCATGGAAGATTCTGAATCCGCCTGAGTTTTTAGACCAAAGCGAAAAGGCAATTAAAACACTTCAAGAAAAAGGGATATACGGCCCCTATGAAAAGCAGTTGATTTGTAAAAATGGACATCGAGCAGATGTCCTTCTTGGACATGCACTTTTGGAAGGCTCAAAAGAGAAAACCGTCTGTTACATCATTAATATCACCCAACAAAAACAGCTGGATCAGGAACTCCGAAAAAATGAAAAACGTCTCCGTTGCCTCGTGGATTCCAATATTATCGGGATTAATTTTACAAGTATTAATGGCAAAATTAAGGATGCCAACGATGCATTCCTCAATATGGTGGGGTATACACGAGAAGAGCTTCAAGCGGGGATGCTCTGCTGGAGAAAACTGACGTTACCCGAATATCGCTATCTTGATGAAATCGCCATTGAAGAATTTAAAGAGCGTGGGGTGATTACACCTTATGAAAAACAATTTCTCCATAAAAATGGTTCTCGTGTTGATGTCCTCATCGGAGCCGCCAGACCAGATAGGGTAAAGGATGAAGCAATTGGCTTTATTTTAGACATTACACAACAGAAACAATTTGAAAAAGCATTACAAGAGAGCCAAGAACGTTACAAAATGGTGGAACAGGCCACCCACGATATTATTTGGGACTGGGACCTGTTGACCAATAAAATTACCTGGAACAAGCATGCCTACAAAAAATTGGGGCATCCACAACATGAAGAGCCACAATTCAGTTGGTGGCTTGAGAGGATCCATCCTGAAGATAAAAACAGAGTAGCTTCCAGCCTACATAAAGCGCTTCAGTCTGGAAAATCGTACTGGTGTGAGGAATATCGTTTTTCTGTCAAAAACACTTACCTCACTGTCTTGGATCGGGGGTATATTGTTCATGATGAGAATGGCATCCCCATCCGAATGATTGGGGCTGCCACCGATATCACGTACCAAAAGCAAACGGAAATAGCACTTTCTAAAAGCTTTGAACGAGAAAAATTCATTCGTTCCATTATCAGCATTATTAGCCAATCTTTCGACTCCAAAATCGCCTTAGATTCTGCGACTCAGCAAATTGCAAATTATTTTCAAGTCGACCGATGTCTCTTGATGCACTACGAAAAGCAAGAAGATTTAACCCTTAAAGTAAAACTGATGGCACAATACTATCGCTCTGAAAATGAGATTCTCCCTGTCCTTGAAACCGATATTCCCCATCGTCCGCCCAAAATAGAGAACTCCTCGAAAAACAATGTTCCGCCCTACACTATACACCTTTCTAGCCCAGAAGCATTTCCACAACGTTTACAAACTTATGCCCAAAAATATGGCATCAAAGCATGTATTGGCTTTGAGCTATTTCATAGCGGCCACCCTTATGGCTTTTTCGTCCTTCATCAATGTACTCACTCGCGACAATGGACAGACGAAGAAACGGAGTTATTAAGAAATATTTGCGATCACCTTGTTATCGCTTTATATCAAAGCGATCTTTATTTGGCAGAACAACACGCAAAAGATGAAGCCACCCTTGCGAATCGGCGTAAAGATGAGTTTTTGGCTGGTATTTCCCATGAATTTCGGACGCCACTCAATGCGATTATTGGTTTTTCTGAAATGTTCACCCATGGCATGGCCGGTATTATTACTGAAAAACAAAAAAAATATGCCTCTAACATCGCCCTCAGCGGCCATCATCTGTTGGATATGGTGAATGATATTTTGGATATCGCCAAAATTGAGGCAGGGCATACCCAAATTTTTCCAGAGTGGGTTAAAATTGCTCCCCTCTTAACTGAAGTGGAGAACATGCTTCAGGAAATTGCTGCCCAAAAGAAAATACACATCGAATACCACCTTGAACCCAACCTTAAACAGATTTATGCTGATCCAGGGCGGTTGAGGCAAATTTTATACAACCTACTAAGCAATGCCATTAAGTTCAATCACATCGATGGGAAGGTTTTTCTTCGGATCTTCCCGTCTTCCGATCAGCAATGGGTTATCTGCGAAGTGGAAGACACTGGCGTGGGGATTCCCAAAGCCAATCTGCCCAACTTGTTTCAAGAGTTTTACCAAGCAGGAAACCGAAGTGTTCTTCAAAAACATGAAGGCACTGGATTAGGGCTTTGCTTGGTAAAACGATTTGTTGAGCTCCATGGAGGCACAATTACCGTAGAAAGTGAAGAAGGCGTCGGTTCAACATTTCGATTTATGCTTTCCACCCATCCTCCTGAAAAACAGCCCAATCAACCCTAAAAATACCTTCACAGAGGTTTCTAGGGTCAAGCCATTCTCAAAACTGGGAAAGAAAGAAGGTCTGATAATCTGCATCAGATAGCGTATTTGGGATGCAACAAAATGTAAACTTCAATCAATTTTAGACAGATTTTGCCGATAACTTTGGCATGAACTGCCATTTCAACATAAAAAGATTGGCCCTTATCTGGAGCCTCATCGGAATATTTTTTCTGAGCGGGGGCATTGCTTTGGCCTTGGACTCGCCCAATGGGCCTAACTATTTACAAAATGCCTTGATCAATGGCCATATTGTGCAACGTTGGAACAATGACACAAAGGTCATTAATATTAGTATCGAGTCTGGATCAGGTGTTGCCGATTGGCGCCCCGAAGATGTAAGCATTCTCAAATCTGCTTTTACAGAATGGCAAAACGCATTGGGGCAAAAAATTAAATTTGCTTATACCCATGATTCAAACAAAACCGATATTCTGGTGACGTGGGAAAATCGATCAGAGGGGCTGGAAGTAGGGCACCAGGATATCACCTGGAATAACAACACATTAACCAACGCAGATATTGTCATTACCCTTTCAAACCCGCAAGGCAGGGTGTTTACAAATGGGGAGTTAAGACATATTGCCCTTCATGAAATTGGTCACGCCTTAGGTATTCGGGGACATAGTGGAAATCCCAATGATATTATGTATCCCAGTCTCCAAGCCAACATAACCCATCTTTCCGCCAGAGACATTGCCACCATCAGGGATTTATACCAGATGAAAGCCGATATTGCCAATCCCCAAAATATTCACCTGCTCCAATTTCGAGAATATAACTATTACGTGCGTATGGCCTGTGATGCCAATGCCCAAAAAGACTTTCAAAGTGCTTATGCTTATTTTCTCAAAGCACAACAGTATTATCCTTCGGCTCCCCATATTTATTACTATATCGGCATTAGCGCTTATAATTTACATCTTTATAATATTGCGATTCAAAATCTTGAAAAAGCAGTCATGGTCCAAAATACCGATCAATCTGCATCTCAATATTTCCTGGCCAGCTCTCTTATGCTTGAAGGTGCCCAAGAAATTGAATCTGGGAATAAGACTAGCGGATTACAAAAGCTAAATGCAGCCAAACAACAGTACCGTTCTATTATTTACAATCCGAAAATGCCTTCACAGTTCCGTCAAAAAGCAAGCCATTCTTTAAACATCCTTAGCAACGTTTCGATCTCACAACGATGATCAACGCAATCAGTACAATGAAGGCTTATTTATTTTTCTTCAGGCCAAAGTTTTGGGCAACGCTAGGGCTGGTTTCGCTGGTATTGTTGATTTGTTTTTCAACCGCCCAGGCTTCATCGGATAATTATTACAATGACATCCTGCTTCAGGGTAAGCTCCAACGGTTTAATGACAATACCCATGTGCTTTATTATCACATTGATGCTTTAGAAAACTCTCCCCAATGGGATTACCGGAAGTGGAATTTTCAAAAAGATGAAATTATCCGCCAAGCCTTCACCCAGTGGGAAGAAGCTTTAAATGAGCAAATTGTGTTTAAAGAAACCAGCGATCCAACTGAGGCCGATATTTTACTGCATTGGCGAAACGGGTTTAATAGCACCACGCTATTGGGCATTGAACGCCCTCACTTTACTGCTGGGAAATACTTTACCAGTGCCGATGTTCAACTTACCTTGGCCTACAATGGCCATGTTTTAAATATTCAAGAGCTAAAAGCGGTGGCCCTCCATGAAATTGGACATTCCCTCGGTATGGATGGGCATAGCCCCTATCGTGGCGATATTATGTACCCCGTCATTCAGCCTGGTGTGTATCACCTTTCCCAACGAGACATCAATACCATCCGCACGATGTACAATACGACACCTGACATTACAAATCCGCCTGGGGTCCGGTTGGCCCAATTCCGATATGCCACAAGTGCTTTTCAAGCAGGCCTTAGCGCATACCAATCACAACAATCCGCAAAAGCCTATCAGTATTTTGGCGCCGCTGCGCAAGTTGATCCCAATGAACCCACGTTTCGCTACATGGCAGGGCTCACTGCTTATCAGCAGCAAGACTATACCCACGCAATCTCCTATTTACAAGCTGTTTCAGCAACTCAAAACCCCCATCAGGCCAATGCACAGTTTTTTATGGCTGAGTCGCTCATGAAACAAGGAGAACAAGACTTACACCGTGGCCAGAAAAACCAAGGCACCCATTATTTAAAGTTAGCCCTTCACTATTGCCAAGAAGCCACCAACAATACATCCGCTTCAACATCTGTGAGACAAGTGATGGCAAGAAGCGAAGTCTCTATCCAATCAGTCTTGCATCAACTTGGCCAATAAAAAAGCGTTATTCTTCGGTGGTAACCTCTTGAGTTTCCCCAGATAGAGCTGCTTCGAGTGTATGCCAAGCCAAGGTGGCACACTTTACCCGAACGGGATACTCTTGAACCCCAGAGAAAATAGAGAGCTTACCCAAGTGGGACTCTTCTTTTTTCGGATCCAGCTTGCCCGTTACCATTTGATTAAATTCTTCCGCCAGTTGCTGCGCTTCCTGTTGCGACTTCCCTTTCACATTCATGGTCATCATCGAAGCACTGGCCTTAGAAATCGCACACCCTGACCCTTGAAAACGAATGTCTCGAATGGTCCCGTCTTCTGCGACATCAACGTAAACGGCAAACTGATCACCGCAGAGGGGATTCTTTCCCAGAGCATAGTGATTTGCAGAGTCAAGCACCGCAAAGTTACGCGGCTTTTTGTTATGCTCTAAAATTACTTGCTGATAGAGTTCATTGTACTCAGACATTATTGAAAAACCTTATACACCCACTGTAGCCCTTCAACCAGGCGATCAATTTCATCATGGGTATTATAAAACGCAAAGGATGCCCGGGTGGTAGCGGGGATATGAAAACGCTCCATCACGGGTTGGGTGCAGTGATGTCCGGCACGAACCGCAATACCCTTTTGGTCCAGAAGCGTCCCAACATCATGTGGGTGGATTTCATCAAACACAAAGGAGATGAGGCTTGCCTTTTCCTGAGCGGTGCCAATAATCTGAAGCCCTTCCACATGAGCCAGTTGCAACGTCGCATACTCCAAGAGTTCATGCTCATAAGCTTGAATGGCATCTAAACCTA
>JANWIO010000079.1 GCA_025449835.1 Vampirovibrionales bacterium | reverse complement strand
TATCACTTCCAACCCGTAAAAACAGTTGTCTGGGATCCGTGTAAAGGGGAAAGAGGTGGAGGGAATTTGCCTCGACACTTTGCAATGTCTTTGCAGATGTGGTCTGAAACTTTTGTTACACTAGAGGTGTTGCAATAGAGAAATTTAAGGGCTTTTCATGAAGATTTGGGTTGATGCAGATGCCTGTCCTGGTGTGGTGAAAGATATTATCTTAAAAGCTGCCCAGAAGCGGTGTATTGAAACCCGATTTGTGTCCAATAAACAAATTTTCTTGCCCGATTCACCTTATCTCTTTCTGGAAAGAGTTCCACTGGGTCCCGATGTGGCAGATCAGTACATTGCCGAGCATGCAGAACAAGGGGATTTAGTCATTACGCAAGATATCCCTTTGGCAGGAATATTAGTTCCTAAAAATATTGTTGTCATGAGTTTTCATGGGGCTTTGTTTACCCCTGCCAATATTGGGGAGCGGTTATCGGTGAGAAATTTTATGCAGGATCTTCGTGATAATGGGGTGCAGACGGGTGGTCCCAAACCCTTTAGCCTCAAAGATAAACAACAATTTGCCAATACGTTTGATCGGCAATTAACGTTGTTAAACAATCAACATTAAAAAGCTTAAAATCGTGGTGAACGGGAATAATCATCCTGTTCCATTTCAACGGTTAAATAATCCCGAATGGTTCCCAATAAGGGAGGCCGTGATTTTTGATTCGATTTTTTCTGATTTTGGATCGGCGTGTTTTCAGATTTTTGTTCTTGAGGTTGAGGATTGAAAGGCTTTTCAGACATGGTTATTTTTCTCGATAGGTATTAATTTAAAATTGGGCTGTATTTACAGTATTCAATAAAGGGTGATTTTGTCAATCGTTTTGAATTTCAATATTTCAAGACAATGAGAGGCTTATGAAGCTGTTAAGGCTTGCCCATTGCGATCAGGTAGGGTCCATACCCACATAGCCGTTAAAACAGCGAGCGATGTTGGGACCAAGAGGCCACCTTGTAATCCACTGTGTTGAACGGCCATGGCGACAATGACCGGTGAAAAGACCTGAACACCTCGCGCAAGATTATAGACGGTGCCCATGGCAAAAGTTCTTTGTTGGGTCGGAAAGATTTCGGCCAGAAGTGCCCCAAACCCGGCTGTGCATCCGGAACCAAAGCCTAAAAAGAACATTAATCCCCAGAAAAGGGTTTGCTCATGATGAAAAAGCGTATGCCAAAACAGGGCCAATGGGAGCAATGCCGTAGCAGTAATGAGTGAAAAAATGGTGAATCCCCAGCGCCGTCCGACCTGATCTGCAATAAACCCGAAAATGTACATTCCGATGAACTGCCCCACTTGTCCGCATAAAAACCACAATGCGGATTCACCCAATGCAACGCCAAAAGAGCCTTGGATAAAACGGGGGAGCCACGTGTAGCAGGTCCAATACGTACCCAGTTTGAGAACTGCTAAAATAAACGCCAAAATCACAAGACCCCAATAGTCTTTTATAAAGGGTTTTAAATCAGCAATCCGTTGATTCAATGTTTGAACAGGAGATTGCTGCCAGATGGGGGATTCCTTGATATATCGGCGGAATACCCAGGCCAACCCACCGGTGAGCGATGAGAGAATAAAGACCAGACGCCAGCCAATATGAGGGGCCACCATGAATCCAATAATAGAAGCTAGGGCGACACCAACAGGTTCTCCACTTTGTAGAAAAGCGCTCCACCTGGCTCTGGATTCTTGTGGTACAGATTCTGCAATGAGGGCATGACCTACAGCCCACTCGCCTCCCAGCCCGAGCCCCGTTACAAATCGTGCGATTAAAAATTGAAGGGTGTTTTGGGCGAAAGCTGTTGCAAACATGCCCACTGAAAATAAAATGACCGTATATGATAAAATCCGTTTTCGGCCATATAAATCCGCCAGCCATCCTGATAATATGCCGCCCAGGCCAGATGCACCCAAACCAACCCCGATAAGCCAGGCGCCTGCATTGGTCCCGATATGTAGCGAAATTTCAATGGAATGAATTAAAAAAGCAATCAGAATGAGATCATAAAAATCAAATACCCACCCCAGCCAGCACAAAAAGGCTGTTAGTTTAATAGAGGTGGGTTTTAGCGTGGTTGCATTTTGGCTCATTTATCGCGATGATTTGAAATCTCTTTCTTTTCTATGAATCTTTATTCAATCATAGAAACTGGAGATTGCCCAGAATTTTACTTCAACAGCAAAATATCCCAGCTTATGGCCAGGATATTTTGTTGTTTTTTATGAGCGTTTTTTAAATGAATTTTGGTTGTTGTGGTTGATCAACATCTAGTTTATCGAGAACTTCTTTGGCTTTATCATCCACCAAAACGTTTAATAGGAAATTATAAGCATCTTTTTTGTCTGTATCGCTCAGATTTTGGGTGTCATCTGTTATTAATTTTTCAAGTGCATCTTGATCACCATCGACGTAAGCGTCAACAAATTTTTTGAGAAAATCTTTGGTATCAGGAGAAAGCCCTTGTGTCTTATCAACCAATTTTTCAAGCTTTGTCTTTTTAGCGTTTTTCGCCGAGTCGTTTTTCAAAGTGGCGAGAAGTTGTTTTAAACTACCAATCTCATCTTTCATATTTTGAACGTTATTACCGACAAAGTCTTTGATGGCTGAAAGTGCTGTTGCAAATGTGCCTTTTAATGCGGCCAGTTCATTTTTATAGGAATCAACTTGTGCTTGTAAATTTTGCATTTGAGAATATAAGCCATTTACCTGATTTGCACTCTGCATTTGCCCTGCCTGGAAACCAGCCATAAAGGCGGTTGCAAATTGTGCCGGATCACCACCGGGAGCTTGTAAAGCCGGTGCTTGTGATTGTGGTGCAGATGGCGGTAAAATGAAATTCACGGCAAAGCCATTATTATCATTTTGGGAGGTGTTTAGCCCGCCATTGGGGGGTGGTAAAAAGTTAAAATTATTTTGTGGCCCTTGAGGTGCTTGTTGCCCTTGTTGAGATGCCGAAAATTGAAATGCAAAAAAGAATGCGTCACTCATAACCCAGCCTCCAGTTGTTCTATATGTACCGATTTTCGATCATTGTCCCTTGTACTAATATAAAAACAATGTTAATTTCATTTGTGCTATTTTTGTAAATATGAGTTAACATTTTGTTAACAATCAATGTTGGAATTGCGATTGTCCGAGCCATTATTGTCGATTGAAATCGAGAATAGTTTACCAGTTTTAATTTTTATTAAACAATTTGTTTAATAAATAGTTTCTTCTTGATCGTTTCATGAAAGGCCTTGTGTTATTTTCAGAACATCAAACGCGTCACGAGGAGCCTGGTATGAAAATTTTATTTGGAGCAAAACGTTGGGCAACCACGAGTGCCATCTGGCACGATCGTAAAACGGCTCAAAACATCCTGGAGATCATTGATAGAAATCATCATCCAGCGTTAGAAACGTTGCCGGATAATATTGGAATTGTGGTTGCACCGAACTATGAACACCAGAAATTTACCCATTTAAATATTGATGTTGTCCGAAACCTCGAAGATCCTAGCCATAAGAGTATTAATTCGCTAGCTGGAGGCGCTTATAATCCCTTTACTTCCGGGGTTACACGTTTGCCAGTAAAACCGGAGGCAATATCCTGGGAACGGTACGTTGCTCAGGCATTTGATGTTGCATCTGCTTTATCTTTATCCTTGGATGACCGAATTGCTTCAAAAACGGTTGATCGCTTTCCAGAAGCTTCAAAGTTAATTGCGCAAGCCTTAAAAACGGATCCTGAGATTCAGGAGCAATTTGCAAAGCTAAAAGATGTTGCCACATTACGTTTTGATAATAGTGTTAATTTAAGTAATATTCTCAATCGAAAGTCAGGAGAAGATAAGATATATGCCGTTTTGACTCCCCACAGTCAGTTTCATCAACCCGTTGTTCTTGAAAATCCATTGACTGAAATCGAATCGATGTCCTTTGGCGGTGTGAAAGATTTTATTACTCGTTCTTTAATGCAAGCCCATCACTTTGTCCCTCTATTGAACGTTGGGCCTGTTTCAAAATCTTAAAAAATCGAAGACTATTCCTCTAAATAATAACGAACGGTTGTAACGACCTTACCTTTGCTATTTCGGAGCATTGCCTTAATCTGGATGGCCGTTTGGTTGTGAAGCAGGTTGTGCCAGAACTTTTTGGTTACAAACTCTGGGACAATAATCGTTACAAGGTCCTCTTCATAGCGCCCTTCAACCTCTGAAATGTATTCCATTAAAGGCTCTGTAATGGAACGATACGGGGATTTTAAGATAACCAATGGAATACCGCTGCCCCATTCGGACCAGGCCTTTTTGAGATTATTGGTTGCAATCGGGTTGAGTTCGACGTGAACAGCTTCCACTTTTTCTGAAATGGTTTTGGCATATTCAAGGGCAGGAATCGTCCCACGGTTTAAAGAAGAAACAAGTACCAAAGCCGTATGTTCAATGGCCTTAGGATAGTAGGCTCCTACAGGAAGTGCAAGCTGTTTGGCAATAGATTTGTAGTGGTAGTAAATCTTTAAAAATACGAAAATCATTAAGGGAATGGCTAACAGAACAATCCAAGCCCCTTCAGCAAACTTTTCGACGGCTAACAAAATTGTGACCAGTCCAGTGGCAACACATCCGACAGCTTTGATGACGATGGCCATTTGCCAGTCTTTGGCTTTGTGGCGTCGATGGTGAATGACCATCCCGGCTTGCGCCAAAGTAAACGACATAAATACACCTACCGCGTAAAGTGGAATTAGAGCATTGGTATTGGCTTGATACAGTATAATTAGCAAGCCCGAAACGAGACCCAGAAGGATAATGCCGTTAGAAAAGACCAACCGATCTCCCAAGTTCATCAGTTGTCTGGGTAAAAATCCATCATATGCCAGTAATGATGCCAGACGCGGAAAGCCCGCATAACTGGTATTGGCGGCTAACACCAAAATAATCATGGTGGAAACTTGGACCACGAAATACATTGGGCTTGACCCACCAAAGGTGTGCCGAGCAACTTGAGAAACAACCGTTTCATTGGGATTGGGATAAATATGAAAGGCAAATGCCAGGTAGGTAATCCCGATGAACATGGAGCCGAGGATAACGCCCATAAGTACCATGGTGCGGTTTGCATTTACGGGAGCAGGTTCTTTAAAAGCTCTTACGCCGTTAGAAACGGCTTCAATCCCAGTAAGTGCAGCACATCCATGTGAAAAGGCCTTTAATAATATTAAAATTAGTGTCATATTGAGCACTAAATTCGTTGTTGTAGTGGCTGATGCTGTTGCAACAATGGTATGACTTACTGGTGCAATGCCATGGATGCTTTCCCATATTCCAAGAGCCAACATGATGTAGATGCTGGCAATAAATGTGTAGGCCGGGATTGCAATGACCTTCCCTGATTCTCGGACCCCCCGTAAATTAATGAGGGTCATCACAAAAACTAGGAAAACTGACAATGGAACACTGATGCGAACTGATACAAGACCGGTAGAGGTTAATGCTGCCACACCGGCAGAAATACTTACCGCAACGGTTAAAATATAGTCTAAAAGCAAGGCTGCACCGGCAATTAAGCACGGGATAACACCGATATTGTCTTTTGCAACAACGTAGGCGCCGCCGCCATCAGGGTAGGCATGAATCACCTGGCGGTAAGAGGTAACGACAATTGCAATCAGTAATGCAATTGCAATTGCGACAGGAAGTGACAGCAGATTGGCTTGAACAGCATATACTGTGCCGACCAATGCAATCAGAATTTCTTCTGTTGCATATGCAGTAGAAGAAAGGGCGTCAGATGCAAAAACAGCAAGCCCTAAAAATATGCTGAGTCGCTCGTGTTCTTCTAAATGACTCTGAAGAGGGTTACCAAAGAGAAACCGCTTAATTTGGGTGTACATAGAGATGTAATGACTCCACTCTTAAGCCTGCGAAGTTAGCTGTCGGGTTCGGAAAGAAATGGTTTCCTCACAGAATTTATCTGTATTCACCCCAAGGAATTTGATTGAGATTGGGTCCTCCGCTCCTCAATTGTGAGGATTAGGCATCTTAGGATCTGGGGTATAGTTTAGCCGTTGGTTTCTAAAAAAGCAAGGGGAAAAGCCAAAGTATACGATAAAAAAGCGGGTAACCTATCATGACGATTTTGGGTCCTATGGACAATCGCAATGGAGGAGATCCGCTCCTAAAGGGAACACAAACAAAAAGAGAACCCTTGAATACTCAGGCTCTCATCGGGATGAAACACATTATTGTGGTTTATTTGTGTTTCAGAGAAGCATTTCTGACGTATCAGATCCTTCTCTTTTGCTCTCTTTCACCCTTCCTGAATTGGCTGTGGGATACAGACTAGCGAATCAGGAATTGTGCTCTCACTCTCCGTTTTTTATTGCATTTTCTGGGACATCCCTCTTTTCACCCCTTGGGCAAGGTCAGGTTTCCCATTTTTTTCCATTAAGTCTGCCACTGAGCGTAAAAACTCAAGCACTTCATCATTATTGTTAGGCAAGCCTACTTCTTGTTTCTTTTGTGGTTGTTTTACCCCGGAACTTGCTGGCCGTTGTGACATTGCTGTTGCGTTTGGTTTTACACTGGGGCTTACCGGTTTCCGAGGTTGATTTGATTGATAGAGCGCTTCACGCATTTGGAGCGATCGTTTAAGCTCCATGTCAAGCTCAGTTCTATCTCTTTTAGTCGGTTCATAAAGGGGTGGTGCTGCATTTTGTGTGTATTGTCTTAAGGCTTGATTTTGATTGAGGGTTTTTCTGGGAGGTATTTCACGGGATACGTTGTCATTGGCAAGGGGTTGTTCATATAATCCGCTTAAGCCAACGGGACGTTCACTGGGGTGGTTGGCTCGATTTTTAGGGTTAGAAAGCGTAGGGGTTGTAAAGACCCCTTTTGAACGACGTCTTGCTGAACGACGTGTTTTCTTGCTCTGGAAAAGATTGGTCAAAAATCCAGGAGAAGCGGTTTGTTGATTTTCAAAGAAATTCTCCTCTTCCCCAGAAAGTCTCATCCTGATGTAGAAACCAAGCATCAATAAAAGCCCCGTAATCCCAAAGATACTAAACATAAGGCTTTTATTGACATGTTGGAACAGGCTATTCACCACGCCAAGACCTGCTGAAAGATTATCCATAAAGGGGTTTCCTGTATCGCTGTTGTTATTGGCAACCACTGTTGTACTACTGCCTGAAGTGTTGAGATCGACAAATGCTTTTCGATCTTCTTCGGGGGGAATGGGGGCTGAAACTGTTGCAGTCTGGGTTGTTTGATTTGTGCCTGCGTCAGGGTTCACAATGGCTGTTGTTTGAGCCGATGCGTTTGTATTGTTTTGGGTTGGCGTTGAGCTTTGAGAAGAGTTGTTTGTATTTGAAGTTGTGCTTGAAGGTGGGTTTACCGACGTATTGTTTTTCGAAGTTGGTGTGGTGTTATCGGTGGCATTTTTAGCCTGGGCAACCTGAATGGGATTTGCAGATGCGGTTGTTTTTTGAGTGGTTGCACCGACAGGCAGCGTGTTGTCCTTATCTCCGGGTACTTTAATATGCGCCGGAGATGTTGTCGGTGTTTTGGATTCGTTTGAAAAAACGAGGGTGGAATTGGGCTTTTGAATCGCAGTTGCATTATTGGAAATAATGGCCGGGGGCCCCAGTTTTTCTCCACGAATAATCATCTGAAGTTTGTGAGTGCCGATGGGCTTTAAGATCACTTGATCGATATTATCTGCATCCATAAAATCTGTTGGGATGCTTTGGGTTGGATCCACGGAATTTAAGTCAATGACAATTTTATCGCGATTTTGGGAGATCACTTGGTAAGAAATTTGGCTTTCAGCATTGAGCGTCACTTTGGTTTCCAGAGGCGTTGTATTGAGTTGAATGCCTTGTAAGCCGCTTGCCCATGCGGATCCCATCAATAAGGACACCATTAAACCACATGATACGGTCCAAAGTTTCCCTGGGTTGCTGAACATAAATACCACCTGCGCCCTTTCTCTCGTCGGGTTTATATCACACCATATTAATAAGGCTAATTTATATAGCGTAGGTCTTCATCAGTTGTTTAATGGAGAAAGCCCAAACTCGGCTAAAGGGGGGAGTTTCTTTGCGATGTGTCCATTAAATAGAGGACACGGGTTGGAGGCTTTACGTTGAAAAAGAAAAAAATAGTCACTTTTTGCTCTGTAGAAAATGCCTTTCTTGGGGTATGATTATTCACGAAAAACAAGGGCTGGGATGATGGAAGCGCCAATTCGATGCAAGTTTGATGTGGCGTGATGGCGTGATAAAGTTAAAGAAAACCAAGACAGTGGGGCTTCAAATTGAAGGATAGAGAGATTCATCAGTATGCTAAAACCAGTGGGATGACTTTTAAACCACCCCTTCCGTCACCACTGTTGCAGCGGTTTATTTATAGGATTATGCCCTTTCTTTTTCGTTATCTCCTGGATGGGTATGAAATAGAGGTGGATGCAGCTTCACTCCAACGATTGAAGTCGCTTAAAAATGAACGTTGCTTGCTGTTGCCTAATCATCCGACGCAATGGGACCCGTGGGCTATGGCGGGGTTAGGGCGTTGTCTTAACGAGTTTTTTTATTATGTAGCAGCTCGGGAAGTGTTTGACTGGAATTTTAAAATACGAGGATGGTTGCTTCAGAACCTGGGAACCTACTCCATTGTTCGAGGAGGTCGTGATAAAGAATCCTTTAAGATGACTCGGGAGATTTTATCCCAGAACCGGGGGCGTTTGGTGATTTTTGTAGAAGGCGAAATTTCCAATCAAAATGATTCATTGCTGCCTTTAGAACCAGGCGTGATCCATTTGGCTTTTTTGGCGCTTCATGACTTGTATCGACAAGTGCACAAGGACATTACCCAATTGCCTTCTCTATATGTTTGTCCGGTCGCGATGAAGTACTTTTATGAACCCAAGGGATTAGAGACAACCATTGAACGTTCCATTTTAGGGCTTGAGAAAGCAACAGGGCTGGATGGAACAGGAAAATCAAATTATGAGCGGGTGCGAAATTTAAGTTTAACGGTCCTCAAAGAATCATCCAAGCAGTTTGGTTATCCTTTATCTTTTGAGGATTCTTTGGATGAGCAGATTAAGCAGCTGGAAAACTTTGTATTAACAAAGTTAGAGCAAGTTGTTAACTTGCCTTATACATCAGAGCTTGGCTATTTAGACCGTGTTCGTCGTATTCGCAATACGGTAGACAGGGTTGTTAAAGAGTCGGAGGAAGAAGAAACCTTTTACCAAAAGCGGCTTCATCATCATCAAAAAGAGGTCCTCAAAAACTTTTATTGGGACTTGGATAGAATTGTCAATTTTATTGCGGTTTACGATGGGTACATTTATTCGGGTATGACCCCAGAACGGTATGTTGAGGTTATTCGCAGGTTAGAACGAGAGGTGTTTGGTTGGCCCCGTCTAAGTCATCCCAGCACGGCTGTGATACAAGTATTAAATCCCATTGACTTAAAGGAGCGCTTTGAGGCCTTTCTACATGACAAGAAGAGCGTGACAGAAGAGATTATTGGGGAAATAGAGCCGGCGCTTTATGTGGGGATTACGTCAGCACAACTTCAAGAGAGTCCGCCTCAGCGGTGAGAGGGTATTTACTTAATTTAGGAGCAGTGAAAACAAAGTAATTTTGCAATTATTTTTTAATCTGATAACTCACCAAACCTGCTTTTCTGGTGGGAGTGTTTGGCTCATTTCGTAATAGCTAATATCTTCTGTTCGATGGAACAGGGGAAGCCATGGCGTGCCATCTGGCTTCTTGGATTTCGTATTCCAAAGCATATCGGGTAAAGTATTGGGTACACTATAGAAAAAAGCCGTATGTCCTTGAGCATTGGTGATTCCAAAAGGGTATTTATAAACATTGTATTTTTCCAGAAATTTTTTCAGCTTTGCTTTTTCAGCGCTCGTTAAATTTTTATTGTCTGGCGAGAGTAAAGGTAACTCTTGGTGAAGCGCAATGAGTTCTATTTTTCCAAGGGCCAGGGTTTTTAAGGCTTTTTTTAATTGAGTTTGATAGTGTTTGTCTGTAATTCTAAATTCTTGAATGATTTCAGTGGCAACTTGGTTTGTTTTTCCTTGTTTGAGCAAGTCAAAACGCTGAATTGCTTTTTGGTGCGCTGTAATTACAGCTAAGTAAATTTTTGGATATTGTTTGAGGAAGTGATTACCACCCATAGCATAAAATTCACCTAACACTTGGGTCCCGGTACAAATATAATCATCCAATAAAACCAGCGCTCTATCTGACTTAGATGCTTGGTTTTGTCGAAGTTCTTCGGTGTTATGGAATAAAACGCCTCTAATTTTATTGATTTTGCGATAAATGACTGAAATTAAATCACCACTTTTGGCGGTGTAGATACGGCTAAAATCCACGTTTTCAAATGTCGGTTTTTCCGAGTGGGTAAATCCGTCTTTTTGTAAGGCTTTGAGTACATATTGATGTAAATTTTTGACGTCCAGACACAGGTCCGGATAGGCATGATAATCGATTTGATGAATCAGTTTTAAAGCCATGGGTCTATCTTGGGGATCAAATTGGGAGAGCCGGTTTGTAAGGTGTTCAGAAGTCAGTATTGGCTGATTCACTTTGTCCAGAAAGTGTTGTTGAAGCTTTAGCGTGCTTTTAGTGTTTGCTGAAAAGAGACATTGTGAAGCTTGAAGGTTTTTATTTCCTTTGTGGGATGAGCCCAGATGGGTAAGCATATTTATTTTTGCTATTGAGGCATCAAAAAGCATATTGTCACCCTTGTTTTGCCATAAGAATTTTCATCACCGGGACATGGCCTTGAATCCAGTGTAAGGTGTTGGGGAATTTTTGCAGCATAAATTGGGGTTTCATTGCGCCGCCTCCCAGACATGCAGCAACAACTTCGGCAAAGGTTTCGCATACGCCGCGTTTAATACGCCGATCTGTTTCACTGCCCTGTAAAAAGTAATCCAGAGTTTGCTTTTCCTTGGGAGTGAGTTTTTGAGTATCTTTTTGATAAGCTCGCCAAAAGCTTTTGGTATAAGAATGTCGTTTTATGTGATTTTTTCCCCGGCCATGATTATCGATGATGTGCCCAAACTCATGGCGGAAAAATGAGTCCACAGTGATTTCCGCAAGACGCTGATAAAAAGACTGCTTCCGAGGTGGTTTGTTGGGCCGAGTAAACTTTAAACAGTATTCACTCGCAACCAGCAATTTTTCTTTACTGTCATGAAAACCGATGGTTGAATCCCATGTTCTACCTTCTCTACATTTTGCGCCTGAATGTTGCTTAAGAAATGGATGTGCTTCGGTAAGGAACCGTCCTAATAGAATACGATAACCTCTTTGCCTTGCAAGCTGTTGCAGTAAAACCGGTAGCTGTTGAACACCACGCCGAATATCTTTTAAAAAATGATTGGAAACAGGGCTATTTTTCGCAACATCAATCGGGACTGAGTCTTGGTTTTCACACTGCAGATATTTTGTTTTCGAGCCGGCAAACCGCGACCTTGGTACTGGATTTAAGAATGATGCCTTCATCGTTTTGATAATCCGTCCTGTATTGGCATTGTTGGTTCAGTGATGTCCCTATTTTTAATAATGCATACCCTTATGTCAAAGCTTGGCGGATAAAACGTTACAATAAGGCTTTATTCTGGATTCGTCCGTTCCATTAAAAGCGCTTTGAGCGCTCGGGTTTCCTGCGCTAGCAACGATTTGTCATTGTCGTTTAAATCGTAGGCAAAAGAGGATGTATCCCCAGCACACACGGTAATCACTGGCTCCATGTCTTTATCACCGTATAGAACGACCTTCACTTTACCTCTATTTCCCTTATAGGTGGCTTCAAAGCAATCTTTTCGTAAAGATTCTCCCAAAACGACGTATTCTCCTAACGGGTCACTTTTTCCATTAGCCGAAATCAACGCTTTTAAGGGGCGATCCGGAATGCGGGCAATGGCATTATTTACATTGATGGCACCAAATTTGAGCTGCATGTGGGTTTTAAAACCTCCTGTTTTTATTTTTTATCTTGACTAATATGGAGTAATGTTTCAAAAGGCATAAAACTGGGTAAGCCAAGCTGTCTGGCCAAATCGAGGCGATCCAGTTCTGCTTCGATTATTTTCACAAATTTTCCAAGGAGTGGTGGCATGGCGCGATGGGGATAATTTTCAACCATTTTTTCCCGTCGATATTCTTCCACACGGGCAATTAGCTCACTTTCAGAGATAATGGGACTTTCATTAAAAATTTGGGCTAAGCGCAAACGCTCTGGTTTGGATAAATGAATTTCTAATTTTTGGGGATTGATAAGGCGGGCAATATTTCCAAACCGTTCATTTTGACTCAAAAATTTCCGTAAAAAGTTGTCTTTGGCGGTCTGAATCTCTGTTTGTGTGTTTGGGGTGCCGAGTTTTGTGGTGTCTTGCTCAAAATGAGGCTGTGCCATGAAGTTGTCAAAATCGGGCCCGGTAATCATTACCAAGTCATCTTTAAGGGGAGTGACATAGAGGCGCCGATTCTCATTCTCTTCCGATGCCGCTAAGTCAGGATCGCTGAGTTGCATAAACATACCGCGCAGGTATCCATTCCTGTCAGAAGGATGCAAGGATTTAAAGCCTTGTGCTGCGCCGTAATGAATCCAAACTTTACCAAATCGAACTGTCATATCTGTCTTCCTTACGATGTGTGCTTGTGAAATAAAAGAGTAAGAGCGTTTGTTATTCGAGATGCTGTCTTATGGAGCGCCCATGGAAGAGTTGGAGTAAGCTCATTGGGAATCTCGGAGATCAGGTAATGCCGCCGATATTGTTCAACCAATTGTAACAATTCAATCGCAGATGTCTGAGTTCTTTTATGTAAAGCTTCTGCAAGGCGAACATGTTCTTCTGGCGATAAGTGGATATTTAGTACTTCAGGTTCACAGATATGATAAATGGGAGACAGTGTCTTTATTTTTCGAAGAAATTTCCGTACGCAATCTGCTTTTTGAGATTTAAAAACACTTTTATCTGCCGCCAATGAATCAAATTCTACCTCGCAGTAATGATTCCAGCCTTTTAAGTGTTTTTCCCCAGTGATTAAAAGGACATCGTTTTTTCCAATGGGTGAAATATAGGCTTGGTCAACATCACTTCCTATCAGGTCATCGTCGTTTAAGTCATACCCAAGGTTATTAATAAAGTCTTGGTTTATACCATTTCCCATCAAGTGAGAATCGTTTAATTCATACCCCAGCTTATTCATAAAGGGTTTCCGTTCATCGGGCTTTAAGGCTTTAAGACGAGGAGCGCCGCCATGATAAATATA
>JANWIO010000078.1 GCA_025449835.1 Vampirovibrionales bacterium | reverse complement strand
TTTTCCCGAAAGGGGCAGCGCCCCTTCGATAAGAGGGAACTTGTTCCCCTGTGGACACCTGCCTTTGCCTGAGAGGCTTACTTTCTATCCAGGGTAATCACCACATAGGACACAGAGACCGGTCTGCCGTTGGGGCCGACGTCTTCAAACGTAGAGCGCATTCTGAGGTTGCTTGGGCTGTTTTTTAGCAGATTTGATTTAATTAAGTCTGTAATAATGGCGTCAGCCTCATTTTGCTTGGAGTCTGGCCCATCAAAGAAGAGATTTAAAATATCTGAGCGTCGTATTCCCACTTCAACTGGGCCTTTCGGCTTCATAGAATCCTGAAGCGTTTTTAGCCATCGGATGGATCCTTTATTGGAATCTTCCGCTTCCAGTTTTGCTTCGGCCATCTGCCCGATGAGGGTGAGCATTTTTTGGCCGGTATACACTTCGCCGCCAAAGGTAAAGTATTGATGGTTTAAAATCTTCTGCTCCAGCCGAGCGGGATCTTGATAGGCTGTGAGCTTTTCCAAAAGAGTGGTGTTGGGTTTAACTAAAATCCCTTCATAAGAATCCAATGCTGCAAACCGGATCTGCTTTGGCTGCATTGGGCTTGTTTTAAAACGGGTTGCACCTGTCAGGGCGGGAATGGTCATCATGGTTTACGTTTCCTTTCAATAGGGTGTTCTTGATGCTTATAAATTGGGATATCTGGCTGCAACCGATTCTCCCTTGGGGGTTAAGGCCACAGGCTCTGAATCTAAGAGCTGGCCGGTTAAGGCATTGGGGCCAAAGAGCTTGATTTTATGCTGGGGTTTTAAATATTGCAGTTTGAGCAGCTTGAGAATCAGCTTTCTCACGATATCCACATTTTCTTTGGGTGTGGGTCTCAATTCTAGGCTGAAGTCTTCAAGATCCAAAAGGTCTTTAATCTGATTCTCAGTGGTGGTGGCAAAGCGCTGGGTTACTTCCCCAATGGGAACATAGTTTAAATTGGGCTTGGTGAGGGGGAGCAGTTTGTTGAAGAGTTTTCTAAAGCTGAATTCGCTTTTGTACTGCTTGATTTGCTTGTCTCGAAGCTCTTGTAAAATCCTTAAGAGGCTTTGGCCGTTAATAGACACCTTGCCGAGGGTTAATACCGGTTTTTCAAGAGTATCTTTTTCCAATTCATATAGCTTTGTGCCCCACACCTGGTAGCAATCACGCCATTCTTGCTGCTGAAGTTCTTCTAATTGCTTTACTAAGCTTTGGTGGCTGTTACTGGCGAAGCGGGGAGCCTTCTGAAGAGAGCGGTTTGAAGAAGGCGCAACAGTGTTAATAGGAAATAAGTTGGTCATGCCGCACTACCCCTTTTTGACGATTGATAATAACGAGGGCCAGCTTACAGCCAGTTTTCCCAGGTCTGTTAAAGCAATATAGCGAACGTGCATATTGTCTTTTCCGGTTCTGGGCTCCCATTGCGACTCCTCGTATAAAAAGCCCCGATCTTCCAATTGGTTGACAAGGGTATTCACGTCGGTTTCGGTTCCCCCCTTGTAGAGGAGCTTATAGAGTTTATCGATGTTGACTTCGTCAGTATTGGGTTTACTAGAGGGCACAAGGGTTTCACGAAGTCTGTCATACCATTTTCTGCCCGATTCATGGGCTTGGGCTTGATTGTCGGCCAGTTCGCTAATCAGGCTTAAAAGCGCCCTGCCGCTAATGGGTACATCTCCAACGTGAAAGTAAGGCGTTTCTAAAAGCTTTGTATTGATCTCATTTTCTGGAGTATTGGTCCCATTGATTGCTTCGAGTTTTGCCAAGAGAGAGGGCTGCTTTTCAGGGAATCCAGTGGCTGGCGGCCCAGAGAATCGGGGGGCTCTCTGTGGTGAACGAATCGGGGTGATAGGGGCAATAGTCATCATCTTTCAAGTCTCCTTTTGAATACAATACGCTTGCTTTACAGCTTATTTGGCAGCTTCTGCCTCACCTTTTGCGGTTAAAGCATAGTAATGCTTGGTAAAAAATTCGCCACCAATTGGCAATGACTCAGATTTAACCTCTAAAAAGCCAAAGTTGGCCAGCTTTGTAACCACCTCTTCCACTAACGTCTGTGGGCTGTTTTCTTTGGGCGCCGTGGGGTGGTAAAACAAGGGGAAAATATCATCATTTAAGCCCACAAACTTAAAGCTTGGCGTTAAAAAAGGGAAAGCCTTTTGAAGGAGCTTGGTGAAGGCAAATTGATGGGCTTTGTAGGTTTTAAATTTATGATCCTGAAGCGCTTTGATGAGCCCTAGAACGGCCCTCCCCGTGATGGGTTTGCCCGCCATTTCAACTTGCGGGGTTTCCAGGAGTTCTTGTATTTCTGCGGCCTGTTTGGCTTCATAGGCTTCACGTCGTTTTACCCGTTCCACATCTTGATGCTGTTTTAAATGTTCTAGCAAGGTTGGTGGCTCTGTCGGTGGGCCGGTATAAATGATGCCTTCAACGCTGGATAAGGCAGAAAAGCGGAGAGACTTTTGTTGTAAGTGTCTTAGCTTCGTGGAAGGTCTACTCGTAAGGGGGGAAAATGTCATCATCGCCAACACTCCTTTTTTGAATCTTTTTAAATCTATAGCGTAATTTCCTAAAGATAATAGTTAAAACTTGAATCTCGGTCAATTTAAAAAGTATCTTCTGATTACATTCCTTCAAATTTGGGGGGAACAAGTTCCCTCTTATCGAAGGGGCTCTGCCCCTTTCGGGGAAAAGCTGTTTTTTCCATCTTATTCTAGAAGTCCATTCCATCGCTTTTCCCCTATCCCCGAAAGCAAGCTGCCTGCTCCAGACGGACCCCACCCGCAGCCCTCACACTAAATTCATCACAGGGAGGGGGCCGGGGAGGGAACGGACCCGGCTTTAAAAACTTCCTTTAGGAGGTACCCAGAGGAGAGAATAGCCTCTGGAATAAAAGTTTTCCTAATGCAGGGCCTGTTCCTGCCCGGCCGCATCCCCGAATTTAATTAACTGTTGGGGTGTGAATGGCTCGCTTGTATGCAATAAACCGATCTACCACCTCAGAAGCCTTATCCCGCAGAATGAGTTTCTCACCTGACGTCAAGGTGACCACCACATCAGGGGTTGCCTCAAGACTCAAGATTAAATCCGGGTTCAGGTAGATTTGGGACCCGTTTAAACGCGTTACTGGAATCATCGGCGGCTGGCCTCCTTCGGCTTGGTGGCGGGTTCTTTAGAAAACGTGAGGCTTTCCGCATCATCAGGGTGATCAATCAAAATCCGGTCGCCCTCTTGAAACTCGCCTTCAATGATTTTTGCTGCCAATGGGTTTTCGATAAACCGGCGAATCTCCCGACGCAGTGGTCGTGCGCCGTACAAGGGATTATAGCCCCGGCGAATGAGAAACTCTTTGGCATTGTCTGAAATATGGAAGGACAAATGCCGGTCAGCCAGGAGCTTTTCCAGAGACTTCAGCTGAATTTCAATGATTTTTTCCAGATGGGCCGGTGTCAGTGCCTCAAAGAAAACAATATCATCGATTCGGTTTAAAAATTCCGGCCGAAAAGCCGATCGCAACTCATTCATCACCTTTTCTTTCATGGCTTCTTCAGACTGCCCACCGCCTAAACTTAGGGCTGTCTGATATTCCAAGATGAGATGACTGCCAATATTACTGGTCATAATAATAATGGTGTTTTTAAAGCTTACGGTGCGGCCTTTGGAGTCGGTCAAGCGCCCGTCATCCAGCAATTGCAGCAGGATATTAAACACATCGGGGTGGGCTTTTTCAACTTCATCCAGTAGAATCACGCTGTAGGGCTTTCTTCGTGCGGCTTCGGTTAACTGACCGCCTTCTTCATAGCCAATGTATCCCGGAGGCGCCCCAATAAGACGAGAGACCGCATGACGCTCCATGTATTCCGACATATCAATGCGGATCATGGCGTCTTCATCATTAAACAGGTAAGCGGCCAAGGCTTTGGCCAGCTCGGTTTTCCCTACGCCGGTAGGACCCAGGAAGATAAACGACCCAATGGGGCGATTTTCCTCTTTTAACCCTGCTCGCGCCCGACGAACGGCTTCAGAAACAGCCGAAACCGCTTCGTTTTGGTTAATCACCCGTTGATGGAGGTTTTCTTCCATCTTCAAGAGCTTCTCGGTTTCGCTTTCTACCAGGCGGGTAATGGGGATACCGGTCCAGCGGCTAATGACTTCGGCAATATCGCTTTCGTCAATCTCTTCTTTCAGCATCATTTTGCCGTCTTTTTCGCTCTGGAGGCGGGCTTCCTCTTCGGCAAGTTCCCGCTCCAATTCCCGAAGCCTGCCGTATTTCAGTTCAGCCGCTTTTTGCAGGTCGGCTTCCCGTTCCGCCAAATCAATCTGGGTTTTGGTTTGCTCAATGTCTTCTTTAATGGTGCGAACCCGCTGGATTTTTTCTTTTTCAGTCTGCCATTGCAGCATCATGGTTTCTTTTTGAGATTTCAAATTGCGGATCTCGTCCTCAATTTTGGCCAAGCGCTCTTTCGACTCGGCATCGGTCTCTTTTTTCAGGGCTTCATGTTCAATTTCAAGCTGCATCAGCTCCCGACTGGCTTCATCCAGTTCTTGAGGCAGACTGTCAATCTCCATACGCACCTTGGCCGCCGCCTCATCAATCAGATCGATGGCTTTATCGGGCAGAAACCGGTCTGAAATGTAACGATTGGACAGGGTAGCTGCCGCCACAATGGCAGAATCTTTGATCCTGACCCCGTGGTGCACTTCATAGCGTTCTTTGAGGCCCCGCAAAATACTGATGGTGTCATCCACCGTGGGCTCTGCAACCATTACCGGCTGGAAGCGGCGTTCCAGAGCGGCATCTTTTTCAATGTATTTACGATATTCATTGATGGTGGTGGCCCCAATACAGTGGAGTTCGCCCCGAGCCAGCATGGGTTTTAACAGATTGCTGGCATCCATAGCCCCTTCGGTGGCGCCTGCCCCTACCACGGTGTGAAGCTCATCAATAAACAGGATAATTTCGCCTTGAGACTCCTGAACTTCTTTTAAAACCGCTTTCAGGCGCTCTTCAAACTCGCCCCGAAACTTGGCTCCTGCAATGAGTGCGCCTAAATCCAGGGTAATAACTCGGCGATCCTTGAGGTTCTCCGGTACATCACCGTTGATAATCCGCTGGGCCAGGCCTTCGACAATAGCTGTTTTCCCCACGCCAGGCTCGCCAATGAGAACGGGGTTGTTTTTGGTCCGACGGCTCAGCACCTGAATCACCCGACGCACCTCTTCCTGACGCCCAATGACGGGATCCAGCTTGCCTTCTCTGGCCAGCTCCGTTAAATCCCGGCCATAGTTCTCCAGGGCTTGATAAGTGGCTTCAGCGTTGGGGTTATCCACTTTGTGTTTACCCCGAATCTCTTTTAAAACGCCTAAAATCTTATCTTTGGTGACATGATGATGCTGTAAAATCTGTTGGGCATCGCCATCGGTTTCCACTAAGGCAATGAGGGCATGCTCCACACTCACATACTGATCTTTGAGGTGTTGGGCTTCCTCCCAAGCCTTGTCCAGAAACCGGGAAAAGCGAGGGGTTACGTAAATCTGCCCTGAGTCCAAGGAAGAGACGGGGGCTTTGGGACGTTTTGCCAGCCGGGCTTCCAGTTCGCCAATAATAGCGGAAGTATCCACGTTAAGCTTGGTAAAAATGCGCCGTGCAATCCCCGAAGGGTCTTCCAGCATGGCGAGGAGCAGGTGCTCGTTATCCAGTTGATTTTGCTGATAACGCCCCAGGATGGACTGGGCGTCTTGCAGATACTTCTGCATCTGGGTTGTCAGTTGGTTGGGATCAAGCATACCTCGCCTCCTTTGCCGCCACCGGGCGCTTTTCTTTTGCATTTTAATTGTAGTATGCCCAGGGCAAATCGCCTATGAATTTGAGAATTAATTAACCATGCCAAAGAGATTATTAAGAAATGTAAAAAAACGGTGGACTGAGCACAATTACTTTTTGAGGGGCTTTATAGCTGGAAAGCGAATAAATTGTTTAAAAATTCAATTTGTAAAGCAACAAAGGAGACCCCAAATCATGATTAAGCCAATCCCCTCGGGCGTATCTCTGTCAAAGCCGTTTCAAGCCAGCCCAAAACAACCAAAATCCGATGCTTTCTCGATTCGCTTTGGTTCAACGGGAACTAATGTACCAACAGATCCCATCGTGCGAGACATTGTTGAGACCGCTCGGACCGCGTTTCCGAATACATTCTTAGGGCGGTTCTTTGCAAATCTCAATGGATACCCTGGCAAGTTCTTCAAATCGGTTGCTGGTAGAGACCTAGATAGAATGGATACAAGCGGACTCACAGCGATGCATATTCTCGAAGTGGAAGGAAATTCTAAGGCTGTTTCAGTGCTTCGTTTGGCTGGAGCGAATCCTGATTTATCACCTCAACTTCTTTTTCGGCCCAGAATAAGCGACGATGAAACAGTCCAATCGGTTTATGATTGGGCAAGATTCCCGGATGGAGCAGCACCCTCACTGGCTTCTATTAATGCTCAAGATGAACGACGGAATTCAGCTTTGCATTATGTTGCAATGGCGGCGAATATTGATGCTATACAAAGGCTTATAGACCTAGGTGCAGATCGAACACTAAAAAATAAAGTTGGTCAGGTTCCTTCTGACTTATTTAGTCACTCTCCGTCATATATTCCATCACTCTTCGAGAAATAATGTTCAACAATAAAAAGAGAGGGGCGAAACGCCCTCTTTTTGCTGAAATCCCCTCTTCGATTCCGGCGAAGTTATTTTCAGTTTTCAAAAAATTATCCCTTAGGGCGATGGGGGGACGTCTGGTGCAAAAACCAACGCCTTTTTCTCTGGATCCAGGGTCACGTTGACCCGCATCCCGTCCTGAACCTCGCCTCTGAGATAGGCATCAGAAAGGGGATCGCTGAGGTAGCGTTCAATTAAATCAAGCACCTTGCGCCCACCTTGACGATGGCCTTCGCTCTCTTTTTTGCTGAACAAACGATTGGCCAGGAATGAAACAGCGTCATCGCTCATCACCATGATAATCTGTTTGCTGCGATGGAGTTTTTTCAGGAATTTACCCAGGTGTAACCGCACAATGTCTTTCTGAATGTCGGGCGACAGCGGGTTAAAGTGAATAATATCATCCAGACGGTTTAAAAACTCGGGTCGAAAAGCAGCATGAACAGCCTCAGTCTGGGATTCTCGTATCATATCAGCTTCCTGCTCATGCTCTGACTTGTTGGCCGTAAAGCCAAAGGCCGATTTATCCCGAAGACTGTTGGCTGAAGCCGATCCAGCGTTACTGGTGAGGATAATAATGCTGTTTCGAGCATCCACCGTGTTGCCCTGACCATCGGTTAAACGGCCTTCATCCAGCAATTGCAGCAACACATGCTGAACATCAGGATGCGCCTTTTCAAATTCATCCAGCAAAATCACGCTGTAAGGCTTTTTCTGAATGGCACTGGTGAGCTGGCCGCCTTGATCAAAGCCAACATAACCGGGCGGTGCACCAATTAACCTTGAAACCGTGTGCTTTTCCATGTACTCGCTCATGTCAATGCGAATGAGATTGTCTTCACTGCCGGTCATCCATTCTGAAAGGGCTTTGCCCAGTTCGGTTTTCCCTACACCCGATGGCCCTAAGAAGAGAAATGTACCAATAGGACCTTGGGAGAGCTCAAGGCCGGAACGTTTGCGGCGAATGATTTTTGCCACTTCCTTGATGGCTTCGTCCTGACCTAAAACACGCTCACGTAAAGTATCTTCAAGACGCAGCAGTTTTTGGCGTTCGCTTTCGGCAATGCTTCCTGCTGGGATTCCGGTAAGATCCCCAACGGCTTGGGCCACATGGTCACGGGTAACGGTGGGAGATGCTTTTTCTCTGGCCATCACCGCAGCACGGTCCATTACGGCAAAGCCTTTATTGGGAAAAGGCGTATTGCGAATGTAGCGATCACTGAGCTGAACCATATCTTTCAAGGCTTCCGGCTCATATTTCACCTTGTGAAAGATCTCATACTCCAATTGATAATCTTCCAGAATCTTGAGGGTTGTCTCAGGCGTGGTTGGATTCACGTGCATCAAGTCATACTGGCCTTTATCAATGGAATCGTCTTTTTCAATAAACTTTTTGTAGTCTGTGGGGCTCAAATCCAACACGAGTTTGGATCGAGACCCCTCTGGAAACAGGGTTACCAATGTTTCAAAGCCTGAAATAACCCCATAATATTTGAGTAACGGCGCATTTTGAAGGTGAAGAATGACATTGGCCCGGCGAAAGGCATCCCGAACCAGGTAAACAAACTTGTTTCGAAAGTCAAGATTGTCTTTACTTTCAGCTTTTAGACGTTCAGCGTCCAGTTGCCACACTTCCATTTTTTGAAGATCGGGTGCTACTTTTTTATCAGCGATTTGCTGGGCCAGCCCCCGAACAATGGCGGTTTTTCCAACTTTTTTAGGCCCTACCATCACAATGCTGGCGTTTAATCCCCCTCGTATCAGACGTCCTAATTTGGCAATTTCAGCCTCTCTCCCATAAATCGGCTTAATCTTTCCCGATTTGGCGGAACTGGTGAGATCCCCAATGCAATCAATGGTGGGTTTTTGGGGCACCAAGGCTGTTGACGTTGATGTTTTTGGTTTTGGCGGGGCTTTGGGTGGCTCCGAAGTCTGGTAGCCTACGGTAGAAAAGAACTTGTGTCGGAATTCTTCAAACTGTTTTTGATCCAGGCCGGTTTTTTTGCGAAAAACCTGGATGGTGGTTTCCCCAAAAACGGGCGATAATAGCAATCCTGCTAAGGCGTCCGACAGGGAGGCGATGTTTTCATAGCCGAGTAATTGGGTGTAGGCCGTTGTGGCTGCCAAAAAGTCTTGCTGGGCTTTCACAATATGATTTTTGAGGGCGGGATGCAGACGGTGCGCTACGCCGAAACCTGGCTCCTCCCAATCTTTCACGCTTTTAGTGGTGAGCAATGAGAGGCTTTTCCCGTTTTTCTTGAGATTGGTGATGTGTTGCGCTGTCAGGCCAGCCGCTTGCAATTCGGTGATAAACATGGGGTGGGACTGGGCATAGGTTAGGAACGATTCGACAAATTGATTCCGAAAGGTTTCAAAGCGCTCGCCATCGGGGGTGGGTTTTGAAACAAGGGCTTCATCCAAAGCTTCCTCTGCGGCTTTATTCACCGCACAAGCAGTTTTTGGATCCCAGTTTAAGTTAATCTGGCTAGTGGCTGGCTTGGAAATCTTGGTCTTGTCGTCAAACACCGTCCCAAAGCGGATGTTATTTAATGCAAGGCATCCTGCACCTTGAAAAGAAGGCTTTTTTGCTGAACGTGATATCGTCGTTGGCTTGCCCAGCCGTGATGGTAACACTTTTAGCCCCATGGATTCTTAACCCCCAACCTCTTTTGACTCCTCAACATAAAATGAAATTGTGGGATCAGGATACCACAATCTCACTTAAAATTCAAAAATAAATCACAATTTATTTACATAAATTTTTCTTTTTAACATTTGGTCATTTAGAGATTATCAAAACGGCACGATGTGCAAAAACGCCATGTGCTGATGCGGGTCCGTTCCCTCCCCGGCACCCCTCCCTAAGAGATATTTTTAGTGGCGTAGCTGGGGGTATCAGTGGGCGAAGTCCCCTGGTGGGGGTCTGGATTGTGCACATTGGGTCCAGCGGGAAGTGTCGAGGGGAAGGCCTCTCGCCGGAGAAAACGCAGGATTTACAGGAAGAGGTGCCGTATTCAGAAAACTTTTATTCCAGAGGCCGTTCCCTCCTTGGGACACCTCCCTTGAGGTCAGATTATGAATGCGGGGCCTGACCCTCTACCCCGCTCACTATCGTTCGTGGGGGCCCCAACTACCTCGCCCTATTTTTGTTTTTGGCTTTTCTTTTCTGGTCATTCCTTCCCCGTACTTTTTCCTCGTAAACTCTCTTGATTATGACGGCGCTCATAGAACGTGATTGCCAATTCAATGGCTTCACCTTGAGAGATTTTAAGGTCTTTTGCCATTTTTTGGAGGGCTGATTTTGTATCTGCTTTTATTTCAGCATGCAGTTGTAGTTTGTTTTTGGAAGGACGTCCGGGCTTATTATAAATTGCATGTTTTCCTTTCTGATACGCCTCATAATTCATTTGAACCATTTCAAGAAACCTTTGATAGGACTCTTTTTCAGTTTCTCCATGCCCTGAAATTGTTTCTGATAAAGGTGATTCAGTGATATAGCACTCATCCTGTTCGCTGTAATAAATTGCCGCCGTTTTGATAATGGCATCTTTATTCATTTTTCCATTGTCTCCTTATTAAGCGACATTAATTACCTGAAAGTTCAATTGCCTTTTTGTAATTTCGAATATAACAATCTTTGATCTCACTTCCTTTTGTGTTCTTTCCATGTGAAACAGCAAAAGCGCTTAAAAATTGGCCGTTTTCATCTGCTATTTTGTAGTGGCCCTTTTTGTTGATGGTTGCAGAATGTCCATTTTCTTCAATGAATTTTAGAAACGCCTTTAATGTCATTGGCATTTGGCGGCCCTATAAATGGATTCTACACCATTATTATAGTATTTTCTGTACAGAAAAACTATAATCTGTATAAGTTATTTTACATTTTTTAATAAGAGATGAAATTAGGTAGATAAATTGGTTAAAAGTAAGATGCAGACACTCACTAAAGTGAAGGGGCTTTGAGATCGGACATTTCGGTAAAGGTTTGGCGGGTCCAGGTGTCCACGGCAATGATGGTTTCCAGGGTAGGCTGATCGGCCCAATGGGGCATGTGAAGCTTCATCACCCACTCAATCCGCTTGGGAATCTCCATAAATCCGATGTTGCCTTTTAAGAAGGCTTCCACTGCCAGCTCATCAGCTGCATTGAGAACAACGGGCAAGGTGCCCCCGGTTTCAGCGGCCCATCGGGCAAGTCTTAAGCAGGGAAATCGTGTTTCATCTGCGGGGTAAAACTGCAAGGTCCCCAGGGTGGTTAAATCCAGATGCAGTTCTGAAAAAGCGGTGGGGCAGCGCTTCGGATAGGTTAAGCCATACTGAATAGGCACCCGCATATCGGGTTCGCCAAGCTGGGCAATGGTGGCGCCATCCACATAGGCCACAGCACTATGCACAATACTTTGCGGGTGGACCACCACCTCGATTTTCTCCAAAGGCAGTTGAAACAAATGATGGGCTTCAATAATTTCCAGCCCCTTGTTCATCATGGTGGCGGAGTCAATGGTGATTTTATCCCCCATGGACCAATTGGGATGATTGAGGGCTTGTTCCACCGTCACATGATGCAATTGTTCCAGAGGCAATTCTCGAAAGGGGCCACCTGAGGCCGTGAGATAAATCTTGTGCACTTCTTTTTCAGGGGCTTGGGAGCCTTGCAAGCATTGAAAAATGGCAGAGTGCTCGCTATCTAAAGGCACTATTTGTCTTAAATAAGGCTTCACCAGATGTCCGGCGGTTACAAAGGTTTCTTTGTTGGCAGTGAGAACCTGTTTCCCGGATTTTAAGGCTTTCAGCGTGGGGAGCAAGCCGATAAATCCCACCAGGCCAATCACCACGGTTTCAACCTGAGGGAGGGTCGCCACCTGACATAATCCTTCGGGACCCATGAGGATCTGGGGTAGGTGTTCGACGCCATGGTTTTTGAGTAAGGCTGTCAGGGCTGTTGCTTTTTCTGAACTGGCTACAGCCACCACTTGTGGCTTAAAAATCTGAATTTGTCGGGCCAACACTGTGATGTTACCGCCAGCGGCGAGGCCCATCACCTGAAAATCAGTGGGGAACTGTTGAAGCACCGTTAAGGTTTGAGACCCGATGGAGCCGGTGGATCCTAAAATGGCAATCTGTTTCATAGGCAATACTGTATCATTATCTGGGATGTAAGAAAACACAAAATCAGGATGTTTTGCGCAGTTCAGGCGTTTTGCTTCGGGAGTCTTCCAGTCCGCCTTAAGGAAGTTTTTTTGATACCAGAGGCCGTTCCCTCCTTGGCTTAGAACTGAAAAGAGGGTCGGGGCGGGGCAGTTGGGGCCCCCACGAACGATAGTGAGCGGGGTAGAGGGTCAAGCCCCGCATCAAAAGGTATGAACAGAGCGAAAAAAGCTTATAAATACAGGGCCTGTACCAACCCTATTTTTGATCGGGCTTTTCAGTAGCCGGTTTTTCTGAATTTTCAATAGCTTTGGCCAAGGCTTGCCAATGCTTCTCATAAGCAGCCTTACTTTGCTCTCGCTTTTCCTGAAATTTTATTTTTTCTGTGGCATCTGAGGTACTGTAATAGTCATGATTCAGCCTGTTGCAATCCTCCTGCGCTTCAATAAGCAGCTTTACCTGGTGTTTTAGCATTAAATCTTGAATTCCCGAAAGGGTGATATCTTGATTAATCCCAGCAACCACCCTATCTGGATTGGAATCCATCACAGCCAGAATAAATTTAATTTTTTGCCGATCCTGGGGCAACTTTGCTGCTTCTTGAACCGCCCACATCGATACTTCACTGCGTACTGACTCAAAAAAGGAAATGGATTTGTTTTGCTCCACGGCGGAGATGAGAAATTTCACTTTTTCATCGGGTGATGAGAGCGATTGGTATTCTTTTTGAACCCCTGCAATGACAGCAGCTTTTTCCACTGATTGGGCTTGGGGAGCTGATTTTTGGCGCACCATCAGCTTGGGGTGTTTTTTGGTAATATTACTGATGCCAAACCCCATTAAAAGCGCACCTGAAATCATGGTGGCATACACAAAGCCACTATGGCCACCGCCAAACCGAACGGTTGATGCTGCGGGTCTCGTTGTTGCGGCAAAAACTGGTGATTTCCGTTGTGTACTGGGCTGGGGCATGGCTGAAAATCGGACACTGCTGATCATGAAAAGACACTCCTTTAAAAGTTGCATGAAAAAAGCGGTTGATTTTCAGGATTTTATTACAAATTGAATTTAAAATAAAATAAAAATCTGTATTTTATTGCGC